>JAPPIL010000048.1 GCA_028877195.1 Pseudomonadota bacterium | reverse complement strand
AATATATTTTTTATTTTTTTTTTAAAAAAAAATCTTTTTTTTTCCCCCCACCCCCGGGGGGCGCCGGGGGGGCCGCGCCCCCCCCCCCCCCCCATACTAAAAAGGAGAGATGTTAGTTATGCCACAAAGTCCCCGTTACCCTATGCTTGTATTAGCCAATGACCCCGATATGATGAAGGTTAGAAAATGACGATAGTCTCCGCATTAAGCATAGTATCGGTATTGTGCTTAATCAGCAGTGTCGCTGAAGCATTTCCGCTGGCGTTGGATCAATACCAAGACGCACACCTGTCGCTGTGGGCGCAACTCAAGCATCGCATCATGGTTGAGCCGATGAACCTGTATGCCTCGCTGATATTTTTAGGCGCAATTATCCATACGTTCTTCAGCAAGAACATCATGCAGCTGTCGCAGCGTTTACACATCAAAAAATTTAAACGCCAGCTAGCACAACGCACAAGAACACTCCCCCAACGCGCAGGTGATACCCTGACCGTTGCGGAGATAGCAAAACTTCGCCGCGCTGATAAACACCCCGACTTACTACACTACAGCAACTTTCGACGCACAGACGTTTCTTTTACATCGGAGGCACTGCACTTTCTTGGCGAGGTAGAAGCAGTGTTCGGTATCTGGGCATTGCTACTGCTTATCGTGTTGACCTTAAACACCAGCTGGCATGACAGTGTGGTGTATTTCACTGCGAAAGTTTCATTCACCGAAGCGATGTTTGTCGTAGTCATCATGTGTATCGCATCGACACGACCAATTCTCGGCTTCGCTGGTGCGATTATGACCCGCATAGCTTCATTGTTCGGTGGTTCAGCGCTGGCACTATGGTTGACGATAATGACGATTGCACCCGTAATCGGTTCGTTTATCACTGAGCCTGCGGCGATGACCATTGGGGCATTGCTACTAGCAAAACACTTCTACTCCCAAAAGCTATCGCCGCTATTTCGCTACGGGACATTGGGACTGCTGTTTGTAAACATCTCGGTCGGCGGCACTTTCACTAACTTTGCCGCTCCACCTGTGCTGATGGTTGCAGCCCGTTGGCAATGGGACACCATGTTTATGATTAGCAATTTTGGTTGGAAAGCATTGATTGGCATCGTCGCGGCGAATATCCTTTATGCCGCGATATTTTGGCAAGAATTCAAACGTTTGGCCAAACCTGCACCTAGCAATGAAGTAAGCGCACCACTATGGATTACCGCCGTGCATCTGTTATTTTTGCTATGGACGGTCGTTATCCACTATTATCCGCCGCTGTTTATCGGTGGGTTCTTGTTTTTCCTTGCTTTTCATCAAGCAACGCGACCGCATCAGCAATATCTCGCCATCAAAACGCCTTTACTGGTCGGTTTTTTTATCGCAGGACTGGTGGTGCATGGTGGGTTGCAAGGATGGTGGATTGCGCCTGTGCTTGGCTCATTGTCGGAGATACCACTATTCTTTGGAGCGGTGGTGCTTACCGCTTTCAACGACAATGCGGCGATTACCTACTTGGCTACGCTTGTGCCTAACTTTGCACCCGAACTAAAGTATGCGGTCGTCGCAGGTGCTGTCGCAGGAGGAGGGTTGACCATTATTGCCAACGCCCCTAACCCTGCGGGGCAGTCGATTCTCGGCAAGTATTTTGCGGGTGGGGTATCGCCTTTGTATTTGCTTTGCGGCGCTCTGCCTGCCACTATCATCATGTGTGCGATGTTTCTATTGTTATAGTCGCCGCTTCACCCAGTTTCGCTCTGGCTTTGGATTAGGAATAGACATGCGGGTATTTTTCAAGACATTAGGTTGTAAGGTCAATGCCTTTGACAGCCACGCTCTTCACACCCAGCTACAGGCAAAAGGCTTTCATGCTTGCGAGAGCTGGCAAGATGCCCAGGTGTTAATCATCAACAGTTGTAGTGTTACGAGGAACGCTGAAAAAGAAGCACTATACTATGCACGCAAGTTTCGCCGTGCATTGCCTGCGTGTTTCATTGCCATCACTGGTTGTTATGCGCAAACCGATTCGGACTTCTTGCGCCGTTACCGCGATATTGATTTTGTCGTCCCTAACGACCGCAAGCCTGAATTTGTCAGCCTTCTCATCGCCAGGCTAGAGCAAAAACATCAGCACAAACTTCCACCTGATAGCATCGCTGTCAGTTCAAATCGTCAAGGACATTTCAAGCTTGCTCAAACTCTAACTGCCGTCAATATGAGCACAGCCACACGCAAATATGTCAAGGTTCAGGATGGTTGTAATGGCTTTTGTTCCTACTGCATTATTCCATACGCACGTGGGGCATCAGTTAGCGTCCCAGTTGCGCAGGTGCTTGAGCAAATAACTACCCTCGTTGCGCAAGGGACAAGGGAGATAATTCTAACGGGCGTGCATCATGGCGACAATGGGGATGATTTAGCTGACGGCATGGATTTTCCTGCCTTGTTAGAAGCAATTTTTGCCCTGCCCAATCTCCAACGCCTGCGCATCTCGTCGTTAGAACCGAGTGAACTTACCGATGCACTGCTAGCTGTTCTTGAGCGGCATCAGGATAAGTTTTGCCAGCATTTTCACCTGCCGCTCCAGTCAGGCAATGACCGTATCCTCAAACTCATGCGCCGCAAATACCAAGCACATGACTACCGCCAGCGTTTGCAAGCGACCAAGCAGGCATTCCCACAAGCGATGTATGGTGCGGACGTAATTTGCGGTTTCCCCAGCGAGAGTGTTGAGGAGCATTTGGATACGGTGAACTATGTGCAGGCGGTAGGATTGAACTACCTGCATGTTTTCCCCTATTCACCCCGCCCCAACACTGCTGCCTTGCGTATCAAGGAGCATGTTGCGCCCGCAGTCATCAAGACTCGTGTGCAGGAGTTGCGCCAAGTCGGAGCATGCCTACAGCGCGACTACTATCAGCGTTTTTTCAACAAAGAAGTGAAAGTGCTGTGGGAAACAAAATCTCACCACGATCGCGGTAGCTCACCTCTGATGACTGGTTACAGCCGCAACTATCTGCGCGTGTCTGCCCCTTATCGCCGTGAGTTGATTCAAAATGAAAGCACCCTGACTTTGCTACCAGAGCACTGCGACCTCTAGCCCCAAGGTTAGTTCACAAGCATTCCTCTGGCTCTAACTATTCAAAATTTCTATTGTTGCCCAAGAAAAATTAACTGCTTTTTATAAAAATCTAATTTTAACCAAAAAAAAACCGAGGAGCGTTCTGATACGAGCAGGATGCAGAAACTGGCTCAATGATTGACAAGTTTAATGGAGTTGAACGATGGTATGGAAAATAGCACTCATTGCGATGGTTTTTTATCTTTGGCAATGTCGACCATTGGGTGAAGATAGCTTCTCGGATTTACATTCAATCAGATCTAGCGACGATGCTTTAAAGATTGCAGTAAACTATATCGGTGATGAACATTGCGACGACGAGAATGCCCTTACTGCCAATAAGAAAGTTCGCAACCTAAATTCGCACCTTTTGAGTGGTAAAAACGGCGAACTGATCAGCGATGAGTTTAAGCAGGTAAGAAAGGGTGAGGGACGTTCAAACTGGCAAAGCCTACAGTTTTCTGGCGATAAATTTTTTAACAAAGCCAATAATTCAGCATCACTGACGCTGGAGACAATCAAAGCCAAGTGTCGGCGACTGGTTTTAAGCGTCGATTCACATTCAGCACCGACGATTGATTTTGCTCAAGGCTTTGCCTTAAAAGATCAGCAGCAAGAGTTTCAAGCCATTACCTTGTTAGAATTTGGTGCACTAGAGTGCCTTGCTGATGCCCCGTTCTGCACCTTTGCTAATATCAATAAGGGCAAAAGATATTTTAGTTTGATCTACCCTGACCAAGCTGCCAAGAAAGTTAGCGCCACGGTAGGATGGAAAGCTGCTAGTGGTAAGACTGACAGTGCTACGATCTCAATACCTAACCTTACTTACACAGGCGATACACCCGCGGCATGGGATGGTGCAGGAGATGAAGATATCGGAGGCGAACTGACCGTGGACTTGCCGCCAGCATATACAGCCGCAGATACGAGCGGTGGTGGCGGTAAAGGCACGCGACCAAGAACAAGGCATGTGTTTGCGACCCTTACGGTGGAATCAGCAAAGCTAACCGAAGACAACAAAGTCAAAGTTGAACTTACATTCACGGCAAACAAAAAAATCGGCAAAGGCGAGCTAACGATTGCCGTTGTTAATGGGTCATTCACAAATCATTCAGAAAACCTATATGACAGCTATACCAGAACATCAGGTGGCCGAACAAACACTACACGCACAGTGAATTATCCTGCTGGAACGTATGGTTTCGCTGGTTTCGCTCAAGAGGAAAGCGCATTGATGGAGTTTACTGCGCCGTTGAATAAAAAGAACATGATTGAATTTTCAGCCAAGATAAAGCGAAAGGGTATCGTATTATCAGATACAAAAGATTTTGAGCATAACGGTAAAAGCACGATACGTGTCTTATTTGGCAACGATAGCTAGAGATGGTGTTGTTGCCAGCTTTCCCCTCCTCGCATACAGACAAAAACCACTTGGCGTAAAAGGTCGAGGCGAGTATCATAGCGTCGGTCTTATGGGTCTATCTAAAAAACAACTTACTGGTTCAGACATCTTTCAGCGCACAGCCATACGCTTTGGCGACTGGTGTCAGCGCAACTTTGTGCGTATTGCGATGGTTGTCGTGCCAACGGTTATACTTATCATCGCTGTGCTTGTCGTGCAGCTATACATGGACAAGCAAAAATCAAACCGCCTCGACCTACTCGCCAGCATCGATAATCAGAATCAGCAGGCTGATATTGACTTGTCGCAACAACTCAAAGACATGCAAACACGCATCGACACCCTTACTAAATCCGATAAGGAGGACGACAAGAACAGCGCCGAAGATTTACGCAAGCAACTTGAACAGCTCAAAACCACTCAAGAAGAGCAGTCTTACACCCGCTACCATGATTTTTTCCAACAACATCAACAGCATGCGGAAGGCTGGGCGGCGGGCATGCAGGCGGTGGGTATCGCTCTTCAATCCCAGCGCTACGATGATGCGAAGGCAATCCTAACAACCATACTCCAGCACACGACTGGGCAACAGTTTCATCAGACCCAAGGTCGCATCCTTTACATCAAGGTCTTGGAAGAGAGCGGTGATTTGGATGCGGCTTTGGCTGAAGTTGACAAGGCTTACGCTACTATCAGCGATGAGTATCGCCCCAGCTTGTTGCTAATCAAGGCAAGGATACTGCTAGCAAAAGACCAGAGCAAACAGGCGGCAGCGGTCTATGAGCAAATTATCGCTGACTTTGCTGATGCCCCCGAAGCAAGCAGGGCAAGGACGATAATGATGGCGATCAGCGATGCGTAAAGCGTGGGTGCTTGGTCTTGTTGCTTGTGCCTCGTTGACGGCATTAGCGACTGGTGCGGTGCATGATCGACGTGATTTACACCGCGATCTTTCCCCGACCCCAGCCATGCATATCAGCATGCGCAATGACTTGAATCAGCCGCGCATGACCTACAACCCAGCTGGTGTTGCCTTTGCGCAAGGCTTGATAATCGGGGCGGGAACAAACAACTGGCTGGTCGCAAAAAATTTTGACGCTGAAACTATCTGGGCATTGCCAAACAAATACCCGCTTGTTGCCCCCCCCAAGATAGATGGCAAACATGTCTACTTCGCACTACAATCAGGTGAAATAAAAAAAGTCAGCCTCGCGAACGGCAAACTCATCTGGAAAGTTCAACTCCACGGGCAAGCGAATAAACCACTAGTAATTGCCGCCAGCACTTTGTTGGTCAACACTGCAGGCAAACACCTGTATGCTTTAGCAACTACCGATGGCAAAACCAAGTGGCTACAGGACATCAGCAACACAGCCGAAGTAAACATTCTTGGCGGCGCACCACCGCTTATCGCTGGCGACAATACTACGACAACAAAAGTCTACAGCGGCGATGCCAACGGCAAAATTCGGGTGCTTGACCTCGACAAAGGCACATTGCTGCACAGCTATGATTTCGTTCAAACGACAAAAAAAGGCGAACTTCGCAGTATCATCGGACAACTTTACCTGCACTCGTTGCGACACAACTTGCCAACGCGTCTATTCTTCACTGCTGCTAACGGGATGATTGGCAACATTGATTTACAGACCAACAGTTTGCTGTGGCAGCAGAAGTTTCCTGCGATAACCACTTCGCACTGTGAGCAAGACACCTGCCATATTGGTCTCGGCGGCGGTGAACTGCTAGCACTTGATGTGCACACGGGCGAAAAGAAATGGCATAAGGTTCTCGGTTGGGACATAACGACAATCATGATGCATGACAAACAACTTTACCTAACTGGTGCGACGGGCAACATCATGCGATTACTGCCACTCGTTGGTGAAACGGTTTGGCAATATAATTTAGGCACAAGCATATCTGTTCCAGCACGCATCTATCGGAATATGATTTTTTTTGCGACAGGCTACCATAATATCTATGGTTTTTTATTGTAGGAGATGAGCAGTCAATTCGGCGACATCTTCCGTATCAGCACCTTTGGCGAATCGCATGGCAAGTCGGTTGGTGTAGTTATCGACGGTTGCCCCCCGAATATCAAAATAGACTGGGCTCGTGTTCAACATTGGCTTGATCGTCGCCGTCCTGGGCAAAGTGCCTTGACTTCCACGCGCCAAGAAGCAGACAAGGTTGCATGCTATGCAGGCATTGAAGATGGTATAACGCTTGGCACACCGATAATGCTGGCGGTACGCAATTGCGATCAACGCCCATCCGATTACCGCAACGATATTCTACGTCCATCGCATGCTGATTACAGTTATCTTGCTAAATACGGCCTCAAGCCTAGCAGTGGTGGCGGTCGCGCTAGTGCTAGAGAAACAGTCAGCAGGGTTGCCGCAGCCGCAATCGCCGAGCGGGTAATCGCAACAATCGCACCTGCGCTAGAGATAATTGCTTGGGTCGATAGTGTCAGTGATTTGCAATGCAACTTCACAGCTGAACAGCGTCGTAAAATTACCCCTGCTGACATTGAAGCCAACTCAATCCGTTGCCCTGACGATAGTTTAGCAATAGAAATGCAGGAGCTAATCACCACCGCAAAAGACACAGGTGATACCGTCGGTGGTTGCCTAGCCGTATCTATTCGCAATTGCCCCGCGGGTTTGGGTGAACCTGTCTTCGACAAATTAGAAGCCAAATTAGCACATGCGATGTTGAGTATTCCTGCGACCAAAGGTTTTGAGATCGGCTCTGGTTTTGCAGGCACAAAAATGTCAGGCTCACAGCATAACGACCCCTACCGCTCGCAAAATGGCAAGGTCATCACCACCTCCAACAACTCTGGGGGCGTGCAGGGTGGTATCTCTAACGGCGAGGAAATTTTTATGCGGATTGCTTGTAAGCCAGTTTCAACGGTGTTCAAAGAACAGACAACTATCACCACCGACCGCAAGCCAGTAAAATACACCCCCAAGGGCAGACATGACCCTTGCGTTTTGCCGCGAGCAGTGGTGGTTGCGGAAGCGATGGCGACGTTAGTAATCGTTGACCTACTACTACAGCATAAAACAAGACAACTAGCCAACTAATGGTTGCCAAAATCATCGCGCGTCTACGCCAAGCTTACCCCAACGCCGCCTGTGAACTTTATTACGAAACCCCTTATCAATTGCTAGTGGCTGTAATTCTCTCGGCACAAGCAACCGACAAGATGGTCAATCGTTGTATGAAAAAACATTTCCAAGCAGGACTACAGCCAACGACAGTGTTGGATTGGGGCTATGAGGGCTTGCTACAAAACATTCGCCAAATCGGTCTCGCACCAACGAAAGCGAAAAACATCATCAGCACCACTCAAACACTCGTCGATAACTATCAAGGACAACTACCCGCAGAACGTGAGAAACTTGAGGCATTGGCAGGAGTGGGAAGAAAAACCGCTAACGTCATACTTGGCGAAATTTTTCAACAACCGACTTTAGCAGTGGATACCCATGTCTTCCGAACTACCAAACGCCTGCAACTACATCAGGCAAACACTCCGCTACAGGCAGAACGGGAACTACTAACCGTCATCGACCGCCGCTACTTGCCTGCGGCACACCATCTATTCATCGCCCACGGGCGTTACACTTGTCTTGCTCGCAAACCACATTGCCATCGCTGTCCAGTGCAAGACCTGTGCTCTTTTTTTGTTTGCGGGAGTCGGGATGCTTGAAGGCGAAGATAAACATATGCTTGAGCAGTCTTCGCATTTGTTGGCAATTTAGCAAAAATTCCTAAAGAATCGCAAAAAAAAACCGAGAGGTGTGGTGTTGCCCGTAGGCAAATGCCAAGGAGAAAAATATGCTCGGTAGCAAAGTGTATGTGGTAGCTCTGGCGGTGGTATGTTTATCATGCCGAATGGCTGGTGAGGAAGAGAGTGCCGCATTCACATATCAAGGCGTTGATGATTTTTTGAAGGTTGCGGTCAACCATATCGGCGCAAACTGTAGCAATACAGGTGCAACTGCTGACTCATCTCATCATCTCAACGGTTCTAACGGCGAATTGATGCTGGAGCAGGCTAAACGCATAGATAGGGGAGGTTACGGCTTCTCTGGCGATGCGGTAATGGGACGCACAGAAGACAATCTTAAAACGACGATGGCTGACATTGAAGCAAAGTGCCGACGTTTGATTTTGAGTGTTGATGTCTCCCAAGACAGGCATCCGCATATCACCTTTAGCCGTGGGTCAACGGTAGCTGATCCACAGTCGAAGTTTGCAGCCGACTTTGGTCAAAATGGCTATGGCGAGATTAGTTGTATGGGGTATGGCGGGGCGCAGCCTATCTTCTGCTCTTTCGCTAATATCCAAGGCAAGAATGGCAAGGTGCGTTGGTTTGCTTACCTTCAACCTGATGCTCAAGATGCAGGGATTCTGCAAGCAAATGTTTTAATCGGAGATAATATAGGCAACCAGCATGGTAGTTACCCAATTACTCTACAAGGCATCTATAACCAGCTACCAAATACGACAAATGCCGATGCAACAAATGCATCAGCAGCAGAGACTAGTGGTGGTGCATCGAGCGATCAGCCTGTTTTAGAGCTGACAGATGAGCTTACCAACTACTTTAACAGGCACTGTAAAGGCATTGTTTCCCGAAATGCGAAAGGTTCATTCACCCAGTTGAGTAGTCCCATTACAATCAATGGTGAGAGCTATGCAGCCAGCCACTCGTTTCGCTATACGCTTGATGATAGGCAGCCAGGCAGCAGATACTACTACAGCGTGGCGTTTGGCGGGATTGCTAGTCCTGATGTTGTTGCCTGCATGCAGCGAGGGTCAGTATCTTGCAGCTACAACGCACACGAACATTTTAGAAGCATCTTCATCTTTGGAGTTAACGGTAGGACAGAAGTTGTCGGTGCTGATACAAAAGCAATCGGTCTTTACGTCAGCAGCGGTGTCCTAAAGGCGGATGTGATAGAAAAGGATGGTAGCAGCCAGTTAGGTTATACTCTCGCAAGTTGTCTCTGATGTCTGCCTTAAAAGATACCCACAGAAATCAGAAATCGCTGGGTCGTCCTAGATGAGAAGCGATGCGTGCCAATAGCTCTTTTAGGCTGATAACTTCTGTGGCATGGCGAGACGGAAAGCTTTCTTCTCCAGGGTAGACGACAATTTTAGCCGCTGGCTGAACATCTTCACAAGCATAGTGAAAACCTTTACTGGGTTTGGCAGCCAAACTGCGCTTAATTTCAATCGCCCAAGGTTTTAAGCCAGAAAGAGTCAACACGAGGTCGATCTCTGCTCCACTAACGCTGCGATAGAAACACGCTCTGCTATTATGAGATGCAAGTGCTAATATATTTTCAATTACAAAACCTTCCCAGCTTGTTCCCATGACGGGATGTCCTAGCAAACTGTTGCGGTCATGCAGGTCTAGCAGTGAGTGCACAACACCGCTATCACGCACGTAAACTTTGGGCGCTTTTGTCAGTCGCTTGCCCACATTGGCACGCCATGGCTCAAGTTTACGTATCAGCAGAAGGTCATGCAGCAAATCGATATAGCGGCTGATGGTCTTGCCACTCACTCCGAGACTACGTGCGAGCATGGCTGCATTCAACACCCCTCCCTGCGTGTGTGCCAACATTGTCCAAAACCTGCGTAATGTCTCGGTAGGAATACGCGGGCCTAGTTGTGGAATATCGCGCTCAAGGTAGGTGCTAATAAAATTCTTGCGCCATCGGCTGCTATGACGATCGCTTGAAGCTAAAAAACTTTTAGGAAACCCACCTCGCAACCACAAGCATTCGTGGTCAGTAACTTCAGTGGCATCAAACGGGGATAATTCAAGATAGGCAATACGTCCCGCTAGACTCTCTCCAGATTGTCGCAACAAGTCTACCCCTGCTGAACCCAGTACCAAAAACCTTCCTGTTCGTTGCGGATCGTTATCTACCAGACCCCGTAAAATTTGGAATAATTCAGGCTGGCGTTGAATCTCGTCTAGCACCACCAACTGCTGCCCGAAGGCCGCAAGATAGTTTTCGGGATCGTCAAGCTTTGATCTCGCACTAGCCAATTCCAAATCCAAGTAGATGCCATCGCGTTCAGATAAAATTGAACGCGCCAATGTTGTTTTGCCAACTTGACTCGCCCCTAACAAGACAACAATTGGATATTCTCCTAACAAATCAATGAGTTGTGAATGTAAACGTCTGGCTATCATTATCAATAAACCCTGAATATGTGGCATGCTATGCCACGTTTTCAATGTTTATTGTAGCTTAAAGCAACCATCTGGAGAACATGAATATGGGAGGCGTGTGCTGTTGCCTCGGCTTTGTTGCATAAGTAATGCCTATTTTTGTTTGTATGGGGGGGGGGGGGGGG
>JAPPIL010000265.1 GCA_028877195.1 Pseudomonadota bacterium | reverse complement strand
GGTTAGTGCTGGCGGTCAGACGAGCTTTGACTGCTGCCAACCTCAACGCTAATGCCGTGCAGTTAGTAATCGGGCATGGAGCAGCAACTAAACATGGCGATGCCGCTGAATGGCATGCCTACCATCAGATTTTTACGGATAAATTCCCGCCTGTGCGCTTCCATAAATGGTGCACAGGTCATCTGCTCGGTGCAGCTTCGTTGTATAGCGTCGCTTTGGCCTACAACCAAATGCAGCAACGTGCTTGCTTCCCGCTGCCATACTTTTCTCACAGGTTTTTCCACAGTGTTTCTCACAATCGTTCACCCGCCACTAACTCCCTTACCGCCCTGCAAGCAATGCCCACCAGCTACGATTGTGTGCTAATATGTGCAATGGGCTTCGGGGGCAATTGCGCTGCCATTATTTTAAGGAGAACCTCGTAGATCGGTGGGAATTCAAATAATTTAAGCTTGAGATGGGATGAACTTTCTTGTAACTGGTGGCAGTGGTTATATCGGCAGCGTCTTCGTTGAGGTTGCGACTGCTGCAGGACATCGTTGTTTAGTTATCGATCGTTTGCCTGCGCTTACGAGTTTGCCTAGCACTGCTGCGCAACATCAGCAGTTTTATCTCGGCACCGACCCTCTAACTGCAGAGTTAGTCGCTCGTGTCAAAGAGTTTCAACCGCATGCTGTTCATCATTTTGCTGCAATCAGTGCTGTCGTCGGTGTGGCTGCAACCGCTTATCAGGAAAACATCACCAGCACCGAAGCTCTGCTCACCATTCTTGCTACTGCCGCTCCTAACGCGACGCTGATCTTTGCTAGCACTTGTGCAGTCTTTGGTAATGCGGCAAGTGTGAGCGACATCAACAGTCCGCATGCGCCTGTCTCCGAGTATGGGCGTTCTAAATCGCAGTGTGAGGAACTTTTGCAAGCGAGCAGCCAACCGCTGGTCATCATGCGTTATACCAATGTCGGTGGTGCGACTGTTCAGCACGGTGAACAGCGGCAGCATGAAACCCATCTTATTCCGAACCTCATCGATGCCGCTCTCCATGACCAGCCTGTTACGGTTTTCGGGCAAGGACTAGCAACACGTGATGGCACGTATGAACGCGACTATGTGCATGTCTTAGATATAGTCAATGCGCATCTGCTGGCGAGTGCGAACTGCGCTGATAGACAAGGCAAACAGCACACCTTCCATCTTGGTAATGGCACTCCCCACTCTAACCTTGAGGTAGTGCGTAGCGTTGAACGTGTCTGTGCGACGACACTCAAAGTGCGACGTGCCCCTAGTCGCCCTGGTGATGCGCTAGCAGTTAGCCTTGATCATCATCATGCTCACACGATGCTTGGCTTTCACCCCCAGTATCCGCAGCTCGATGCCATTGTCCACAGCACTTACCTTTATCGCCGATGCCGAAACTAAAAGCATTTATCTTGAGCGCAGGATTTGGCAAGCGCCTGCTACCATTCACCAGCATCGTGCCTAAACCGTTGCTGCCCTGTATGGGTGTGCCACCTTTGCTACTAAACATTCATCAGCTGCGCGGTTATGAGGTGCAGGATATTGCCATCAACACGCATCATCTCGCTGACCGTATCGAGGCGGCTTTGCCTACTGAATTAGGGGTAAGAATTTTCCATGAGCCAAATTTGCTTGGCACGGTAGGATTTGCCCAGAACATCGTTGATTGGGCCGAAGATGCCCATATTCTTGTCTACAATGCTGATGTGGTCAGCGATATAGATTTTGCTGCGTTACAGGCTACGCATTTTGATGCTAATGCCTACGCAACGCTTATGCTTTTGCCTAATCCAACGCCTAATCAGACTTGTCTGTATACCGATGACCAACATATTGTGGGAATTTCACTGGGCAAACGCACCACAGCTCACAACTTACCACCAGCCGCTACCCTAAACCCACCACCGTCCGATGCCCTAAACCCACCACCGTCCGATGCCCTAAACCCACCACCGCCCAAGCCACCAGTCCCCGCCCACCAGCGCCAACAAGCGTTTGGCTATGCCTGCGCCCAAATATGGAGTCCTGCTTTCCTGCGCGATGTGCGACGTTACCAGTGTCGTGAGCTGTCTGACGCTCTCCAACAGGCTTTGGAACACTCAAAGCCGCTTGCCTACCATATCCATACTGGCTTGTGGCATGATTTAGGAACTCCATCCACAATTTTACGAGCGCATAATCAGCTGCTGAAGCGTCTAAAATCAGACCCTGAATATCTTGGCATTGCCAAACTAATAAATGCGCCTATGACCATTACAGACACTGATATTCGCATCGGCTCACCTTATGTCGATCGCAACTGCCAGCTGCAACCACCGAACTACCTGCTACATCCAGACATCAGCATTGCCGCTGGCGCTAGGCTGCACAACTGTTTGATTTGGGGCAAGACAAGAGTTACAGGTAGGCATGCGAATGCTTTGCTTATGGGTCATCGTTGTTTAACAAGCGCCTAAAGGCATGTTCCTGCTCTCACCTACTGTTTCTCTTTCTAGAAGTTTTTGATCAAACTTTTTTCAAAAAGTTTGGAAGGTTTTGATATGGGTGTGCGCTCGGCTTTGTTGCATAACTGAATTTATCCACGAAAGCATTGTGATAAGTGTATAACAGGTGATCGCATAGATATTTATGCCACTGGAGTGGTGCATCTGGAGAGATGCATTACTCCAGTGGCCAAGATGTTTATGCGAATGCTGCCTTGGCACAGCATTGTCTGCACATACGTTTGACATGCTGTGAATGTATGGGGGCGCTGCCCCCAAGCCCCCGAAGGCAAAGTGCTGTCCTAAACCTGGCATCTCCGATTGACAGACTGTTTGCCAAGGTGGGGTGTCTCGACAGTGCCTCTGAAAGCAGAGGCATCTGCCTCATCACGCCCCCCTTCATAACCCCCCCCTATAGCAAGCTTAACATGGGGGTCTGCGCGGCTTTGTATAAGCATATGTCTTAAGACGATAGGGGGAGGTGCGGAGGGGGGGAACGCCCTCCGCAAACAAAAAACACTAGCCTGCAGCGGGAATTTGATCAGGCGCTTGCGTAGCCACCTGTCCTTCAACTTGATCAGCTTGATCAAGTTGCTCATATTGATCAGCCTGATCAGCTTGATCAGCTTGATCAATGGCAGCAGCAGGTGCTGCTTGTTGAGTGCTGTGTGCATCAGCCACAAGGAAATTGTTGGCTGGATAATGAACCTTCATACCTATTTGAATTACATCTGGGTTAGCAACATGACCATTGTGTCGCCATAACACGACCCAAGCCATCGGGTTGCCATACACTCGTGCAGCAATCTTTGACAAACTATCGCCTGCCTGCACTACGACTTCATCCATTCGTTGCTGGGCTTCGTAGTTTGCCGCAAAAGCAGCCGATTCCTGCGTGTATTGGTAATAGACAACATCGCCAGGGAAAATCAAATGCGGATTAGCAAACCCAGACCAAGACGCAAGATCATGCCACCGCGACTTGTCGCCATATATGTTCTGCGCAATATCACCCAGCGTATCACCGCTCTTGACGATATAGACCATCTTCGCTCCCATCTCTGGAAGACTAGCAGTCATCGTGCCTGCATCCAGACCGCCCATATCACCGCTCATCATCGCAGCATCACTACTCGCCATAGCTGTAGATTCACCATCATCCATCGGAACTTCCGACGGCGGCGTAACACCCATATTCAAATCATTGTTCATGCCCAAGTTCGTTTGATCGTTGCCATACAAATTCTCACTTTGCTGCGGTTCTATCTCCCCCACACTACTCGCAGCATTTGAGAGAACATTGCCCGTATCACTACCAGCAACTGCATCGATTTCTTGCGCCGAATTAGCCATATCAGCTACGTTATCGCCGCCAATCACATTGCCAGCATCGATGTTCTGATTCAAATTAGCATCGCTTATCGTATTGCCAGCCCCAATCAACTGACCATTGTCCATTTGGTTATACTCACCCCCGCTGCCAACAACATCAGTGCCGACCACATCGTCCACCGCCGTTTCATTGCCAACCTGCAGAGTATCACTGTCAGTTTGCGCCGCCGAACAGCTAACCACAACACCGACCACTAGTATCCATGCATAATTTTTTACTTTAAACTTCAACACGACTCCATTTGCATTTCCGTGTCTCTGACATACAATCGTCCACTCAATAATTGAGCTTTAGCATTGCTGAAAAAAAACTTTGCCCCCACCCGCAGACACTTGCCAGTCATGACAAAGGAGCTGATTACCTATCTTGCCCCCCAGCAAGGTAGTGTCTGCATTGACGCTACATTTGGTGCAGGTGGGCACACTACTGCACTGCTCAAACGTATCGGCGCAAGCGGACGGATACTCGCTTGTGATCGCGACGAACAAGCCATCGCCCGCGGGCGCAAAACCCACGCTAATGCGGTTGCCACAGGACAGCTGCTATTTGTGCATTCCCCATTCTCTCTTTTGGCAACACACCCAAATATCACACCTTTCATAAATAATACCGATGCTATCTGCGCAGACCTTGGCCTCTCCAGCATGCAACTCCTCGACCCGCAACGCGGCTTCTCCTTCAATAGCGATGCCCCGCTAGATATGCGCATGAGTCAAACCCAAACCCTAACTGCGGCAACTATCGTGAACTCATATCCACAACAAGAGCTTGCAGATATCATCTATACTTTTGGTGAAGAACGGCGTAGCTTCCGCTTGGCAAAAGCTATCGTCGCCAATCGACCCTTCACTACCGCTAAACAACTCGCTGACCTCATCGCTAGTTGCGACCATCGCTACCGCACAAAATCCTCAACCCACCACCGCCCAGGCCCTAACGCCCGCCACCCTGCGACGAAAGTATTTCAAGCCTTGCGTATTGCGGTCAACGCCGAGCTTGAAGAACTCACCCAACTGCTGCGTGTCTGCCCACAACTACTCAAGCGTGGCGGTCGCGCCGCCTTCATATCTTTCCATTCATTAGAAGATCGCATTGTCAAACATTTTATGCGCTATAGTGCTAGCCACAGCCACGCACTCGCTCCGCCTGCACATCGCTTGCCCAAAAAAGCGCCCAAAACATCAAAGCAATTCAGTTCTTATGAAAACTTCGCCATAGAAAGATGGGGGCAAATAATCAAACCTTTTCCAGTTTTTCCCTCTAGCGAAGAAGTCTATAATAATAGGAGAGCTCGCAGCGCTAAATTGCGGATTATTGAAAAAACATTATGAAACATGCCACTACCTACTTGTTGATCGCCTTCGCACTGATGTATGCCCTCGCCCTGACTCGCACACATCTACGTAATCAAACGACAAGCATCGGCTATGACATTGGTCGCCTGAAAACACAAGAGCTGCAATTACTCGAAGAACGCAACCACCTCCAAATGCAGCTGGCACGCCTAACCGCTAAAGACAGTCTCCTTACCCTCGCTGCCGACCGCTAAAGTGCAGCGCTTCTCCTTCCCCCGCTTTAAGTATCTGCGCATCGCACTCTACATGTGTTTTGCTATCGTGGCGGCAAAATTTATTTCCCTAACCCTGTTGTCCGAACCTCTGCTCAACCGCATCGCTGACACACAGTATCACGATGACCTTGATCTTGCCCCTCATCGTGGTTCAATCTACGATCGCCGCCATTTTCCCCTTGCCATCAGTGTCCGCCGCCCAAGTCTCGCGATCAATCCACGAGTTTTCAAACCAAGCCCCGAACAAACCCAAAAGCTAAAACAGCTCTTAAACCTGTCTGATAAAAGAATCGCAAAGATACGCACAAAGGAGAGTTATTTCGCTTGGATCAAGCGCAAGATTGAACCGACCGTCGCAGCAAAAGTTTTAGCACTACAAATCAAAGGTTTATACAGCATCAATGAGCCTTTCCGTTACTATCCCCTAGCGGAACGCTTTGCCCATCTCGTCGGTTACGTCGGACTTGACAACACTGGCTTGCTTGGACTTGAACAACGCTATGAAAATCAACTGCATGGTCAACACACTGACTTGACCCTTATCCGTGATGCCCGCAACCAGCCAGTTTTTTATCTGCCCGCCCAAGCACAACCAGAACAAAGCGGGCATGACTTGACTCTCACGCTTGATCACGTCATTCAAGAAATCAGCATGGAGGAACTAGCAGCTGGCATCGTCAACGCCGAGGCTCAAAAAGGTTTTGTCATCGTCTCCGACCCGCACACGGGGCAAATACTGGCAATGGCTAACTACCCAACCTTTGACCCTAATCGCCCCCGTTTTATCGCTACCGCCAATATCCGCAACACTGCTGCCACCTCTCTGTATGAGCCTGGCTCAATCATCAAGCCACTGATCGTTGCCCAAGCACTGGAGTTAGGTCTGACGCGAGCAGACACCCTGCATGATTGCGAAAACGGCGAAATGGAAGTCGGCAACACCAGCATCAAGGATGACCACCCCCACCTCGTGCTTGACACCGCTGATACTCTGACCTACTCCAGCAACATTTGCATCTACAAAATTGCCTTATTACTGGGTGCTGAACGACTTTACGAGCTATACCATGCCTTCGGCCTCACCAGCGACATCAATAGCCTTGACATCCCTGGGCAGGTATCAGGGCGAATAAGTTTTCATCAACAATGGACACCGTTGCGCTTTGCCAATGTTTCTTTTGGGCAAGGGTTTGCAACTACTGGTATTGAACTTATCAATGCCTACAATGTCATCGCTAACGGTGGCAAACTCTTGCGACCCTACCTACTCGCTAAAATTAGCGATGATCGCGGCAATGTTATCCACACCCAAAATCCCCAAGTAGTGCGACAAGTCTTACGACCTGAAATTGCGCGGCAGATGCGCTTCCTGCTCGGCCGCGTCATTCAACATGGAACTGGTAAACTAGCTGACCCGCAACCATACAGCGCTGGCGGCAAGACCAGCACCGCCGAAATCTACGACCGCGAACGCAAGCGCTACTCACAGACTGACCGTATTGCTGGCTTTATCGGCTTTGCTCCACTAGCTGATCCGCATATCACCGTCTATGTCTCGCTACACCGCCCACGTAACAAGCCTTACTATGGTGGCAAGTGGGCTGCTCCTGTCTTTGCTAACATCAGCCGCCGTGTGCTAGACTACTTGAGCGTCAAAAAGGTGCTAGCAGATGTCCCGCAATCCGAAGTCCTCAACCCACCATCCGAAGCCCTCTACCCACCACCACCCGCGACCCAAAATTCACCTGCCACTGCCCCGCCCACTGTCATATCAAGAGGTAATTGACTGCTTGCGTCGCAACAGTTTACTCCGCCACCACCACATGGTAGCCACGGGCGAACACACCGAGGCAAAGACCAAACTAACGACAAACACAGGACAGGTGGTTACCAACAGTCGCAAGGTTCGAGCTGGTGATATTTTCATCGCGATCAAAGGTGCCCAGCATGATGGCAACGATTACCTGACGACCATACCTGCTGGCTTGATCATCAGCGAATACCCGCAACCATCCCTGCCTACGCTGGTTGTAAGTGATGTGCGACAGGCTTGGAGTCATTTAGCAGCTTGCGCTAACTCCGTCGCAGACCAAACTCAATGCCCAAAAATAATAGCGATTACAGGCACTAACGGCAAGACTACTACTGCTAGTCTAGTCAGCCAACTGCTCACGTTATGCGACATCCCACCCCTGTTAGTCAGCAGCCTAGGCATATTTCACGGCAATACCTACCTCATGCCTAACCAAATGACGACACCCGACCCAGACCTGCTATTCCGCCTCCTTGCCCTTGCTAACAAGGCACGGATACCATACGTAGTGTTGGAAGTTTCCTCGCACGCTTTAGCTCTCCATAAGCTTGCCCCGTTACGCTTTTGCGCCGCTGCTATCACAAGTTTTTCTCCAGATCATTTGGACTTCCACCAAGACATGCAGTCCTACTTTGCCAGCAAATGGCGCATACTTGCCGACCATAGCCGCACCGCCACCTGTGTAGCCATCAATGCTCATGTTGCGAAACAAGCAAAGAGCTTTGGTTTTGACTTTGAACACAACAATTTATGGGTATACGGTGATGCATGTTCTTCACCCGACTATGCACACCTGCCTAATCACCATTATCTGCGCGTATCCACCTTATCAACTGCAGAGGGAAATTTGTGCGCTAGTCTCTGTGTAGGTAGCTCTTGTCGTGTCGGCAACTTGACTTTACGAGGCAAGCATAACCTCGACAATTTTGCTGCGGCGTTACTGCTGACGGAGAACCTGCTCGGCAAGAGTATCGCACCCTCAAAGTGGTCGCAGACGACCCTACCGTGCGGTCGCATGGAAGTGGTTGCTGAACGCCCCTTGGTCGTCGTCGATTATGCCCATACCCCTGATGCATTGGAGCAAGTTTTGCTCGCCTTTGCGCAGCTGCGACCGCTGTGGCTAGTGTTTGGGTGTGGTGGTGCGCGAGATCGCAGCAAACGCAAGCTGATGGGGGAATTGGCATCTCGCTATGCGACACATATTGTGTTGACCGATGATAACCCCCGCCGCGAGGATAGCGCCGCAATCATCGCTGACATCTGCGATGGCATGCCTGCTGATACTCACCCGCACATTTGCCCAGACCGCCGTGCGGCTATTGCCTATGCTTTAGCACGGGTGCCGAAAAATACAGGCTGTGTGTTGGTGGCTGGGCGCGGTGCAGAAACACACCAGCAATTTGCTAGGCATCGTCTCGCCTTTGACGACCGCGTCGTCTGCCGCCAGTTGTTGGTGCGGCTCGACGCAAGGGATGCGGGCAGTGATGGGTATCAGGATTTAGACAGATGGGTATAGGGAGTCAAAATCAGATGCTACAAAAAATATCTTGGCATGACTATCGTTCAGTGCTGGGTGGCGCTGCCGTTTTGCCTACCCACTTGCCCGCACCGCAAGCAGCTGACTACTGTTTTGATAGTCGCACGATCAGCAAGGGACAGTGGTTTGTGGCTTTACGGGGCGAACACTATGACGGCCATCACTACATCGCCGCCGCTCTTGCGAAGGGAGCGCAAGGGTATCTAGCAGCCAAAACTTTCCGCACACAGTTGTCGCCTAACCTGCACTCGCACGGCATCTGGGTTGATGACCAGCCACTACTGCAGTTAGCAAAGATTGCCAATCTGCATCGCCGTCGCTTGTCCGCAAAAATTATCGCTATCACTGGCTCAACTGGCAAAACTACCTGTAAAGAGTTACTTGCTGCGGTGTTGCGCAGCCATAGCTCACATGTCAGCCACAGTTTCAGCAATGAGAATAACGAAATCGGGGTAATCAAGGCTTTACTCCGCACCCCCGACAACTGTTGCTACTGCGTGCTTGAATTCGGGGCAAGACACGGCGGCGACATCGCCACTCTTACTGCCATTGCCGCGCCAGACATCGCCTTGTGCACAAATATCGGCAGCTCCCATTTAGGTATCTTTAGTTCGCCTGAACAGTTGTTAGCAACGAAGTGTGAGATATACACGCATAGTCCTGCTGATTGTATTTGCATTGTCAACAAGGGTTATCCTGCTCTTCTTGCTGCTGCTCATGACACTGGCAAGAGATTGATAACTTTTGGCACAGAAGCAACAAATAACGTCCGCATCGTTGCCTGCAACCCGCAGACTGTCAGTATCAGCTTACAGACCGAGCGTGGGCTAGAAACTTACCGCGGCCCTAGCTATCATGCTGCGCTTGCCGACAACCTCGCGGCTGTAGTCGCAATCTGTGTTGCTCTTGATGTGCCTTCCACCACTATACAGGCTGGTTTAGCGACATTCAGCAACCTTAACGGTCGTTTCCAAACACACAAAGTTGGCAACCTAACGCTGATCGACGACAGCTACAATGCCAGCCCCCAAAGTATGGCTGCTGGTTTATCGACCTTGCGCATCCTCTACCCGAACGCTAAAAAAATTTTAATTCTTGGCGACATGCTTGAGCTAGGTGATACCAGCATCGCCGCTCACCAAGAGCTGCAGCCTGCGGTCGCTGCCTTGAAGCCTGCATTGGTAATTACCGTCGGTCGCCTCGCAGCCCACATCGCAAGCAATGCCTTCCCGCACCAAACATTTGCTGATGTCCAGGCATTGCTGACCGCAAACCTCGACTATGCCAGCATCGGTGATGTCATCTACGTCAAAGGCTCAAATGCCATTGGGTTGAACAAGGTGTGCTCACAACTGCTCGCGCCTGGCGTTGTATGATTAGGGCATCCCATCCTCCAAACAAACCCATTTGCAAGAAGACCATCGGTCGTTTTTTTTTTGCTTAAGTTAATTTTCAAAAATCGCGAACATGCGTGGAAGTTTAATAATGCTCCGCACTCAACAAGTAACAACCACAATTTTCCATTTTGGAGCAGACAATACACTAAAATCATGCTGATACGAAAAAGGCGTGCATAAAGCGATCGCTAAACCTCATTCATAGCAGTGGTTTCAAGATATTTATGCCGCGTGTGCAGTTTTGGCGCAAAAAATGCCCCAAATATTCCAAAATGGAACACTTTTTCCATGAGCTTAACTACAAAACCCCCGTCAATACGGCAAAGTTTACGTTGGCATGAAATTTGCTTTGTAAGGGGATGTTGTTGTCGTTGTTTAACAGCGCATCAACGTGGAAAGCACTAGTCCCGTGGCTTGACATGCCGCGGGACATCGCCGCCGCGTTGCCATCTTTTATGCGCACTAGCCTGATGCGAGGAAGCATGCCCAAGCGACCTGTGCCTAAAAAGAACTTACATGATGAGTTCTTCAAGAAGGTGTTTAAACGCCCTAAATATCTCATGGAACTCTTGGACATTATCTTGCCAGATCATTTTCAAGCTTTGCTTGCAGCTGATAGCCTGACTATTACCGATGGCACATTGCTAAAGAGTGCAGGGGGAGAGATGCGCACCGACCGGCTGTGTTGCATAAGTAATGCCTATTTTTTTATAGGG
>JAPPIL010000266.1 GCA_028877195.1 Pseudomonadota bacterium | reverse complement strand
TGCCAAAGTTGTTTCGCCTCGTCCAAATAATTGAGTAGTGGTGGTAGATAGGGGTAGAGAAAATCATGTGTGAGCTTATCTGGGTGCTGAAGTTGCGGAAAGTTAGCCACATACCAATCAGTAAGGACAACAAGAAAATTTGCGTCAGAGATGGGAACTTGGGGGTCTGCATACCAAGTTGGGGTGTAGGCGTAGCGCTTGCCGTTCTCAAACCCTAGACAGATCTCATATTGGATGGCGTGATAGAGAAAATAATCAAACGAAACTTCGGTATTCTTTACGCTGGCACAGGATAAACGCAACTGCTCAACGTCAATAGGCATTCGCACTCCTTAACTTGTGTGCTATTTGAATCTGCGCGCTAAAGCATAGATACGACTACTGATGACCGCCATTTCATCGGCTTCCGACCAGCTTTTGTTATCGCTCTCTTTCAAAGTGTAGGCTTTTAGCTCGTAATCCCCATCAAATGAATCGATAATTGCCCTGATTGATTCACTAAATTCGTCGCTGCCGACTTCTTGAGCAACCATCTTTTGAGCGATACTAGCGAGCAAATTTGCGGCTTCCTCTTCGCCTTTTTGCTTGCGCAGCAAGGGAATGAACCTCTCTATCGCTGTAACAAGCTCATTAGCAGATGTGCGGGGGTTTTTCTTTATTACGCTCATGTTTTGCTCATGTAAATCAGCTTCTGCGGGATAAACAAGGTAGACAAACAGGCTAATTTTAGCAAGCTCGTTCTTCAAATCATTGACCGCATGGTTGCCACTAAAGCCTTTGTCAAGTGAGTTTATTTCCTCACTTTGCGATGGAGTAAATCCAACTATCATGTGGGCATTGATAATTTTTTATGGAGAGCTGAGATGGATCAGAGGTTAGAAATGTTAGGGGAGTTGGAAACATTGAGAACTAGCAAGTTGCTCAAGGTTGCGCTCAAAATAATCATGTTGACGATGTTTAGTGTCGGCGGCAAACAGGCATGGGCAATAGACGTGGGGGGCGTGTCTCCCACAGGTATTGAGGACATAGAGCGTATCCGAGTGAAGTGTATCACAGGCGGATATGAGGAGGTGTCTTACGAAGATTTGCGCAATAACAAGGTTTGCGAAAATAAAACCTTTGTTAGTTTTTGTCATCAGCGCTTTTCTGATTCACATTCGGATGTTCAGCGTCAACAAATCAATCATACGGTCAAGGTATTGAAGGAATATGTGAACAGCGATGATTGTCAGGAAGCGTATAAGCGCTTGCGTAATTTGACGTTTATTGCCATTCAAAATCAGCAGGTTGTGGATTTGTCGCCCTTCACAGGGTTGAATAAACTTCGCCACCTTGATCTTTCACACAATCATATCAGCGACTTGTCGCCGCTTGTGCAGTTAAAAGATTTGATGATCTTGTCGGTCAATGCCAATCTCATCACAGAACTAAAGTTATTAGACATGCCGCGCCTGCGTCGTCTCTACATTAGCGGCAATCCTCTTACGAGTTTGACAGGGCTGCGGGGCATGTTTAATCTCCGACGTTTGGTCATCAACAATGTTGGTATTGCAGATTATGCGGGCATCAACAGTCTTGAGGGTCTTCAACATGCGGAATACCTAGAGCATCTTGAGGTCGTAGGTGTCAAACTCCAAGATGCCAGTGCGGTAGAACCGATGCGGCTTTTGCGTCATCTTAATTTGAGTGCGAATGCTTTGACCGCGATGCCGATAATACCTTCAAAATATTTGCGTGAGCTTGATTTGAGTGCCAACCAGATCAGTGATTTGGAGTTTCTAGCGACCAATCGTAGTTTGCGTAGGATAAATTTTAGCGACAATCAGATCAAGGACTTGAGTGTGTTAGATAGTTTGCCTTATCTCGTTGCGGTTGATTTTAGCGATAATACGATCTCTGATTTGTCGCCATTAGCAAGTGCTTATGATTTGGCAGCGATAAATTTTCAAAACAATGAGGTTGATGATTTGACTGCCCTAGCTCACCTACATCAACTGATGATGACGGGGGAAGAGTTTAGTGGCAATCCTATCGAGGCAAGTAAGAGCGCTGATAACTGTCCACTATATTCGGTATCAGATGACTTGCGCACTTATTGCGGGACATAGATTGTGGCATAAGTAATGCCTCTTTTGTCTATGCGTAGAGCGGCTAACGTTCCTACGCATAGACAAGTCCCTTAACCAAATCGGCCTGTGATATAGTCCTCCGTTGCGTTGATTGCGGGATTAGTGAACATCTTGTCAGTGAAATTATATTCAACTAGTCGCCCCTCATAGAAGAACGCTGCGCAATCAGAGATACGTGCCGCCTGCTGCATATTGTGCGTAACGATGACAATAGTATACTGGGAACGCAGTTTTTGAATCAACTCTTCCACCTTCTTGGTTGAGCGGGGATCAAGTGCTGAACAAGGTTCATCCATGAGGACTATCTCTGGCTTCACCGCGATAGCACGGGCAATACATAGACGCTGATGTTGACCACCCGACAATGCTAATGCGGTGGCATGAAGCTTGTCCTTCACCTCATCCCATAACGCTGCTTGGCGCAACGACTCCTCCACTCTATCCTGTAACTCCTGCTTGTTCTTGATCCCATGAATACGCAAGCCATAGGCAACATTTTCAAAGATAGATTTTGGAAACGGGGTTGGACGCTGAAAAACCATACCAATACTGCGCCGCAACCCGATAACATCAAGGAGCGGATTGTTTATCTCTAAACCCCGATACGAAATACTACCCGTTACCGACACACCATCTAACGCATCGTTCATGCGGTTCAAACAGCGTAAGAACGTTGATTTGCCACAACCAGACGGGCCGATAAGAGCAGTAACCTGATGCGGGGGTATCTTAAAACTAATCGCATCCAACGCCTGTAATTGATGGTAAAAAAGATTTAATTCAGTTACAGCAATTACCCACTCGTCATGTTCAATAATAAACCTATCACTCATAATGCACCGAGCTTATACTTTTTGCGCAACCTCGCCCGCAACCAAATCGAAGAACCTGCCATCAACACAACAATAAACAAAAGCAACAGGGTCGTGGCATAGACCAGCGGCCGCGAGGCATCCACATTAGGTGATTGATACGAAATATCGTAAATATGAAAACCAAGATGCATGAACTTGCGTTCCAAATGTAAAAAAGGAAACGACCCATCAATCGCTAAATGCGGTGCTAACTTTACCACCCCAGTAATCATCAACGGTGCGACCTCACCCGCAGCTCTTGCCATCGCCAGAATAAAGCCAGTCAAAATACTCGGCGATGCCGCTGGCAGTAACACCTTGGTCAGCGTCTGGAGGCGTGTCGCCCCCAAAGCCATCGACGAATCTTGTAAAGATTTGGGCACCGTGCGTAAAGCTTCCTCCGTGGCGACAACCACGACTGGCAAAGTTAAGATACCAAGCGTCAAGCTTGCCCATAAGATTCCACCCGTGCCAAAAGTCGGAGCAGGCAATGCCGACGCATAAAACAGTTGGTCGATACTTGCCCCCAGCCCATAAACAAAGAACCCCAAACCAAAGATGCCAAACACGATAGAGGGAATACCAGCCAAGTTATGCACTGCAATTCTGATAACTCGCAACAACAAACCATCACGAGCATACAAGCCAAGATAAATACCCGCCAGCACCCCAAACGGAAACGAAGTAATACTCATCAAAAATACCAGCAACACGGTGCCAAACGCAGCAGGGAACACTCCCCCCTCGGTGTTTGCCTCACGCGGTTCAGCCGTCAAAAGCTCAAACACCTTCTGACAATAGAGCCAAAATTTCGCCAACCCATGCATGGCATTAGGTTGATAATAGCGCACCAAATCGCTCAACGCGATGCTAACCGTTGCGCTTGGAACAGCGGTGAACTTTGCTTGGTAGGTGTCAAGTTCAGTTTGGAGGTCGTTAAGAATCTGATATTGAGCGGTCAGTTGCCCGCGCATGCCTTCGGATTGCAGTGGCTGGCTTGTTTGTTTGCGGGTGGATACTTCCCCCTGCTCCCCCCAGCTGGACTTTGAGGTGTCGTTTCGCTCCATCCTTTGCTTCTCAAGCTTGCTAATTCTTTCATTGAGTATGCCAGTCTGCTCCTGCACGGCGACGATGTCTGCTTGTAGTTGCTTGAAGCGTGGCGGCAGTTTGCCAGTCTTGAAGTAGGTCGCAATATCACTGGAGTTAGCGGCTAAAAAACCATAAAAGTCGCCATATTCTGTTCTTTCTAACACATAAATATGCTCTGGATAATGGATGGTCGCGATGTCAGAACGGTCTAACCAGATAAAATCTTGCGCGTTAAGGTCGCGATTCGCCACCTTCACTTGCATCTGTGTCTTTTGCCGTTGAATGATCGCACCTGCGTAGGTATCACCCGCGACGGTGGTAAGCACCGCAATCTGCCGCGGCCACAACGCCTGTAGCCCATTGACAACGATAATGCCAAAGAAAACCACGGTCATCAGCAGCAAAAGAGTCAAGCTCGCTGCCATCAACCATAGCCAAATGTCGCCGCCCGTCCAAAATCTGCGTAAACTAGATGTTGACATAACGACCTCGCAATTTGGTGCGCACCAGTTCCGCTAACGTGTTGAAACAAAAGGTCAGCACAAAGAGAAGCGCCGCACATAGATACAAAGTGCGGTAAAGGGTGCTGTCCACAGGTGCTTCGGGAACTTCAACCGCGATGTTTGCCGCTAACGTGCGCATACCGTTGAAAGGACTACTGTCCATAATTGGGGTATTTCCCGTTGCCATCAACACAATCATCGTTTCACCAACAGCTCGCCCTAATCCGATAATTGCCGCTGCGAAGATGCCAGGACTCGCAGAGGGCAGGAGCACGCGCCAGATAGTTTGCCATTTGCTTGCCCCAAGCGCTAACGACGATGAGGTCAGCGCTGGCGGCACGGTAGCTAGACTATCTTCGGTAATTGAAAAAATAATCGGCGCAACGGCAAACCCTAACGCAAAAGCAATAACGATACTGTTGCGCTGGTCATAATGAATTCCCCAGGTCTCATAAAGCCAAGCGAGAAAATCGCCTTGAAATAGATACGCCTCACAAGGTTGCGCACATGCATGCGCCAGCAGATACGACAAGCAAATTACGGGCAAAATCAACAAATACTGCTGCCCCTGTTCAACACTCATGATGATCCGATGTTGTGGCAGTAATGACCAGCCAAACACAAATAGCAAGAAGACAAGTGGTGCTAACAGCAAAGAGATAAGAAACGCTAGCAAGTGCGTTTGTAGGAAGGGCGCTAACCACATCGCCGCTAAGAAACCGATAACCACCGATGGTAGCGAGGCAAGTATCTCAATGACTGGTTTGATGATCGCCCGACAACGGGGTGAAGCGCATTGGTTGACATAAATTGCCGCAAAGATTGACAACGGCAACACCAGCAACAGTGCATAGAAAGTGGCTTTCACCGTTCCGTAGATGAGTGGCAACAGGCCGAGCTTTGGTTCAAAATCATCGCTAGCGCTTGATGATTGCCAGACATGTTCTGGGCGCGGATAGTTTTCATACCACACAGGTTGCAAGAGAGTTTTAAAACTTATCTCTGGGTGCGGTGCATCTAATTTCCATAACACCGCAGATGTAGGCGAGACCGTAACAAAAGCATCGTCGCGCGGCGCAATACTTGCCTTAAGCATTCGCTGTTGGTGAACAGCAGTGAGTTGGCGCGCACTCGTCAGATAGTTTGCTTGTAGTTCACCATGCTGCGTAATTTCTGTGTATAATTTGCTCCGATGTCCCTTGCTGAACGAAGTGATCGGTTGTGAATGATTGGGTAATGTTTTGAAACGTGTCAGGGTATCTGCCTGCCAAGCACTGACATTACCAGCACGGTCTGCAACGATAATTGAACGGTCGCCGTAGATAAACTTTACCGCCGTGATCGCATCAGCGCTAGCAGCTGTATGAAGTTGCTCGCTGTCGGCGTTAGGGCGCAAAAGATGGATGTCCCCTTGTGTTGTGCCGACAATGGTCTGTAAACCATCTGCTGACACATCTACAGCACTGATATTCGCAATACTGGTATCATAGCGGATACGAAGGTCTTCGCTGTCGTCGCTGGCAAAGAAATCATCCAAGTCCTCATCGCTTTGCTCCTCTTTGCCTGCGGTGGAACTGGCGACACTGCGGATACTTATTTGTGCTTCGCTACGCTTCGCACATGGACTTGTTTGTTTCAGGGGGATGCTAACCCCGAACATGTCCTCTGACGTATTTAATCCCCCTGCACCCCCTTCTAATCCTCGCTGATCTTTTTGAACGGCACTGCTGCTACACTTCGTACTACGCTTCGCTTCGTTAGTGGTAACACTGACGGTGATAATGTTTTTCTGGTGCAGGCGCATGAATACATGTGCAGGTGGTGAGGTGAATTTCTGACTATGGAGGATTTCTGCCTGTCTGCGCACAGGATCTACCTGCACCAACGCCACAAGCCCATCCTCCCAAACAACCGTATGCTGAAAAGGCGTATGGCTTTCGCTTGCTACTACCCTAGCACTACTGTTGGGGCGTAGTCTTTGACTAGCAACTGCACTGAAGGTCTGCAACTGCCGCTCACTAAAGGTCAGTGTGCCATCACGGTGCATAAGGTAAAGTTTTTTTAGATACTCATCAGTTTGTGCCGCAATGATGTCCTGCTCTTGCGTAGCAGTCGTTGCCAGTTCTGTTGTTCGAGCGGGATAGAACAGTGGCAAAGCAACGGACGTAATAATGAAGACAATGCTGATAATTGTGGCAATGACCAGCATGCCACCTGCATTGATGATAATTGTCGCACAGCGGTCGGCAAGATAGTTGGGTTTTATGCGCACACGTGTCTCACAGCAAGTAGTTACTTCAGTGCGCTTAACTGCTTGCTACGCAAAGAATACGGTAGTTTTCCATAGCCATCCTTGCTAACGATGCGTTGCCCTTCATCTGACAAAACATATTTGAGAAACTCCTTGACTAGTTTGGACATCGGTTTACTCGGATGTTGAACAACGTAGACATGCAACGCCCGCCCTAACGAATAGGTTCTATTCAAAACATTAACAAAAGTAGGAGCAACAGCCCGTTGCTCGGCGGTTTTTTTAAGCGGTAAAGCACGCACATCCCCCGTGCGATAACCGATGCCAGAGTAGCCAATGGCATACAAGTCCTTGCCAACGCCGTTGACTACCGATGCTGAACCAGGCTGTTCCTTGACGATTTCCTTGAAATCACCCTTGAAGAGCGCTTTTTTCTTGAAAAAACCATACGTGCCCGAAGCAGAATTGCGACCGTAAAGACTGATCGGTTTTTTCACCCATTTGCCCTTGAGTCCAAGTTGCCCCCAAGTCGTAATATCACTAGGGTGCTTGCCATTACGAGTGCGGGAGAATATCGCATCAACTTGCGCTAACGATAAGTGCGGCAACGGATTATCCTTATGAACATATATGGCAAGGCTATCGACAGCGGTGGCATAACGTGTCGGCTTAAAACCATACTTGCGTTCAAAAGTTTCAATTTCTCTGCTAGTCATCGCCCGCGACATCGGCGCTAGCTGTGCTGTGCCCGCAATCAAAGCAGGCGGAGCAGTGCTTGAACCCTTGCCCTCTATCTGAATAAGAACGTTAGGATAAAGTTTCTTGAACCCTTCCCCCCACAGAGTCATTAGATTATTCAATGTGTCTGATCCAATACTGTTGAGGTTGCCACTTACGCCTGTGGCTAACTTGTAATCAATCGGTTTAGCAGCGGTAGCAAGAGTAATGCTCGCCGTCAACGCGACGCTAATAGCAAACAACGACAACATGATACCTGCCCTAAACACACGATTGCCAAGCATTTTGCTGCGCCTCCCCTACCGCTTAGTTAAATTCTGATGGATAGGTATAGCACACAGCTATCGTAAGTGAGTAGGAGAAATTTTGAGCTTGGTATTAGAACTGATTATCGCACCACTTTCAGACACAACCGTGCCTGGATTGAGCACAACATTACAACCTGTTTGAACATGGTCAGCAAGGATCGCACCGAGTTTAGGGGCAGCGATGACGACTCGCAGGTCTTGAGTTTTTATCTGTAGTCGAATCGGACGCTGCTTATAGTTGAATTTGAGGTTGGCAAGTTTTGTGCCTGCACCGAGATTAACATGACTGCCAAGCAAACTATCGCCAATATAAGCAAAATGCCCCGCCTTTGCGCCATCAAGTAGTAAAGAATTTTTCACTTCAGTGCCATGCCCAAGCACACAACCTCGTCCTGCGACGATATTGCCACGCAGATAAGCACCATGCCGAATTTGGCAATCAGCGCCGATATAACAAGGCGCACGCACATAAGCCCCCGCTTCCACAACAGCACCGTGCTCAACCACAATCCCCTCACCATCAAGATAAGCATGCGGCGACACCTCACCGTCAAGACGATTGCTACGACAATGCTTGGTCAAATAGAACTGTAAGCCGCCTTGATGCAACCAGTCCCAAACAGGAGTGGTAGCAGGCACACCATCATCCTGTTGAAAAAAAAACGCCGCCGCACTGCCGTTGAATGTTGAACGCTGGAAAAAATTTTGTGGCAGAAAACCTGCGTCAATCATCTTCTGCTGCTTTTTGTAACGGTAGCGGTGCTAAGGGTGTGTCGTCTAATTGGGTAACGACATCATCTGTGTTAGGCAAATCTAGCTCATCGTCAAACTCCAACGTTTGCTCTTGTGGCCGCTCTTGTGGGGCAACTTCTTCATCATCTGCTGCTGTCAACTGTTGAACAGTTCTGGTATTGGCGGCGAGGGTGCTGATTTCAGGCACTGCCTTATCGCTTGGCACACCTAGATCAACGAATTTTCGCATAGAAGGAGCAAGACGCTTATCCCATGAACCCACTGCCTTATTGTATTTTTCAACCGCCTGCCGCAAGCTGTTGCCGCTGTCTCGAAAAGCTTCGGAAAATATAATCATACGTTCCAGCAACTCTTTGCCGTGTTCACGAATTTCTTTAGCATTAGCGACGAGGTTTGCTTGGCTATGGAGATTAGCAACTGAACGCAGTAGCGCGAGCAGAATATGAGGGGTAGCGATAATAATTTTGCGGTTCATCGCCCAGTCGATAACCTCGCGATCGGCTTTGATCGCTGGCAAATAGGCAAACTCTGGTAAAGCCATGATGACAAAATCAAGCGACTGCTCACGGCTACGCCAATACTCTTTATTAGCGAGTTGCTCGACGTGGTTTTTCAACGCCCGCAGATGCAGCTTCAGTGCTTCGTCTTGGAGTTGAGCGTCGGTCGCATCAGCATTGCCCAACAACGCGGTCATCGGCACTTTTGAGTCGATGATAATCTCACGCTTGCCTGGCAACTTAACTACGATATCAGGGCGCTGGCTCTTGCCATCTTCAGTGGTTGAATGCTGTTGCGTCGTATAGTCGATGCCTTCCTTCAGCCCTGCGAGTTCAAGGATACGTTGCAGCTGCACCTCACCCCATTTGCCGCTAGAGCTTGGATTTTTGAAGGCATTGGCAAGCTTGTTCGTTTCTTCACCTAAACGCTTGCTTTCCGTGCGCAGTAAATCCATCTGGCTTTTGAAGTCGCTGCTGTTGCGATTTTCCAAGCTTTCTAAATGACCAACCTTTTCTTGGAGATTATTAAAAAGCTTGGCGATCGCCTCTTCTCTTTCGCTAAAGGTAGCTTTTGCTGCTTGGCGGTAGTTTTCTGCTTGGGTCTGAAGACTGGCACTGGACAGGTCTTTGAATGCGAGCTTCATTTGCTCAAGTCTTTGGGTATCAAGGATGGCATGCGCTTCAAGCTGTTCTTTAAGCAGGGAGTTTTCCTTGAGAGTAAATTCTTTTTCTTTGCGCAGCTCGGTAGTTTCAATGGTGAGTTTACGGTCGTTGGCTTGGAGGGTTTGCTTCTCTTCTTCTAGCTTTTGCGATTGGGTGCGCAGCTCGGAATTTTTGAACTCCAGCTCGCGCAACTGTTTATTCAGATCCATCCGCACGGCACGGTTGTGATTGAAGCTGATAAAAGTTGTGAAGAGCACTATCGGTAAGAGAATGAGCAGTGCGATCGCGATGATTTCCATCAAGTTCTCCAAGCAAACAAAATTACCCGACTATGGTATCGGCACAAGACGGATATATCTAGGGGTTTAAAACTTACCGTAAGGCAATATCTAACGCATCGCCTCAATAACATCAAACATGGCCAACTGCGCGGGAGTAGCAGCGGTTTTGAGGTTGGCATCCGCCTGCTGGCAAGCTTTGAGGAGTTGCAGAGTATGAGCAGGGGATGTCGGGCTTTGCCCAGCGTGATTTGGGGTGCGATTGGCATACGGGGGGTGGTTATTGCTAGACAGCTGCTTGCGCAAACAGTAGGCGATAAGTCCGAGCAATTGCACGGTTGCATCGCCACGCCGCAGAAATTTTTCTAGTGCGATTTGTGCTTGGTCGTATTTGCGCTGCAGAAGGAGGTCGGAGAGTAGGAAGGCAGTATCTTCGCGCAAGATGCCGAGATGCGGAGCGATGTCATCATGGCTGATGCGTTGGTTGCCAAAGATTAGGGCAAGTTTGCTCGTTTCATTGTGTAGAAAATCGAGGTTGTTGCCACAGGTGCGCAGCAATGTTTGTTGTCCCTTGGCATCGAGATCAAGCCCTTGCTCTTGACACATCGTTGCCAGTAAGCGGCGATAAGCATAGGCGCTTGGTTCAGGGCAATGGGTTATCACCGCAGCTGCTTCTTTACACAGCTTAAGAAGTTTTTTAGATAAGGACTCTCGCTGATAGTTGAAGAGCAGTGCATTGCTCGTCCCATGTTTAGCAAGATACTGCCAAAGCGGAAGCATCTCATCATTGGTGCTGATTAAGTTTAGAGTTTTAGGAGCGAACAGGTCGGATTGATGGCATAAGAAATCAAAGTCCTCTACCGTCGTAAGCTTTACTATCGCATAATCTTGATGTTGTTTGAGGTATGCCTCTATCGCTCGCCGACGGAGATATTCTGATGCCCCATATATTATTTTTGTATACGAGAAGGCGTTCCCCCTTCTCGTGCTCTTCCCCCTCTTTTTTTTTGGGGGGGGGGGGGGGGGGGCGGGGGGGCGGCGGGCGGAGAAAAA
>JAPPIL010000081.1 GCA_028877195.1 Pseudomonadota bacterium | reverse complement strand
CCCTTAAGCATCACCGCCCGAAAGCAGTAGACGAGTGCGAGCCGTGCTTGGCGCAATTCGTCGGAGCTTGCCTTAAGGATGGCATGTTCGGTGTAAAAGACACTAAAGGCGCGTGCTTGGCTGTAGAGCAAAGTTGCGAGAATTGAGGGTTTATACTTGGTTGCGGCTTGGTGGACGGTGCTGTTGAAACGCAACATCAGTAGTAGCAATTCCTCCTCTGCGTCGCTGTTCAACAGTTGCAAATTATCAAAGCAAGGGGAAGTGATGCCTGCTTTAGTTAGCAGCGAGTTGGCACGCGCATAGGCATAGATAAGGTAGAGACCAGTGTTGCCTTCAAACTGTAGCCAAGCCTTGAGGTCAAAGATAATTTCTTTTACGGGGTCGGTTTGGAGCATGCCGTATTTTATCGCACCACTGGCGAGCTTTTGGCGGGTAGTGTCTAACTGTTCATCGTTCCATCGATACTTTTGTAAGTGCGGGGTAAGTTCAGCGGTCAGTTGTTTTTGCAACTCACTGAAAGGGATGATGTTGCCCTGTCGTGAAGACATTTTACCGCTTTGGAGGCGCACAAGCCCGTAGCTGATGTGATAATTTTTATCGGTGTTGCTTATCCCAAGCACTTCAAGAGCTTTGAATACCTGTTGAAAGTAATGCTTTTGTTCTGCGCCAACGACATAGAGCGAATGGTCGAGTTGGTATTGTTTGAATTTTATCTGTGCTAGAGCCAAATCTTTTGTAGCGTAAAGTGTGTTGCCGTCTGATTTTAGTAGCATGAAAAATCCTAACTTGCCAAGTTCTACGCCGTAAGCCCCTTCCGACAAGGTTAAGCGACGCTTGTAGTCTTTGATAATTTCGTCAGCAGGCACTTCCGATTCATAGTAGTAGACATCAAAATCGGTTTGTAGCCAGCGATATACCGCCGCAAAATCCTGTAAACAGTAGGCGCGAGTTTGTTGCCAAAGTTTATAGAACTTGCCTTGTTTAGTTGCGATGGCGCGTAGCACCGCCGACAGCTCTGCTTGTTGGTCAGGCTGCTGTTGTGCGAGGGCAACGGTTGCTTGTTGATAGTGTTTGCCTAACCATTCCGAGCGATGGTTTGTGGGTGGCTGTTCGCCGCTGCGCTCAAGATGCCACAAACATTTTGCGACATGCGTGCCTTCATCACCGATGTAGTTGGCAGCGATAACTTGATGACCACAGTAGCGGAGCAAGCGACAGATAGAATCACCGAGACAGACGTTGCGCACATGCCCGACATGGAAGATTTTATGGGTGTTTGGTTGCGAGTATTCGACCATGTAGGTTTGTGCAGGTTGTTGAGGTTGAAAGAATTTAGCGTTTGCGATTAGCGGTAGCATTTGGCGAGCGAGGAATTCAGTGTTGAGGTAAAAGTTGAGAAAGCCGCCAGCAGTGCCAACTTGCCGCACGGCGACGGTATCGTCTTGGGCTTGGTAATGTGCTTGGCAGCGTTGTTGAAGTATGGTCGCTAATTCGGCGGCTGGTAGGCGTAAACGTTGAGCATAACTGAAGCATGGCAAGGCGTAGTGTCCGAGTTCTGGATTGGGTGGATAGGTCAAGCTAATTTCGGTCGGCTGTAGTGATAGCCCTAACGCAGTCAACTCCGTGTGTAGCGTTGCGATAATAGTCTGTTCAATTTGCATCAGCGGTCGTCATAAGTTGCTCGTCGTGCGTGCATGTTGCCACTCCTGCGATGCTGTATCATATCCAAACATAAAGCTAGACTATTTTGTGCGCATCGTCTTATATTTGCCCCAGACCTAAAGCAACTGACGATCGGGAGGAGTGCCGTTATCGGAGCGGCGGGGCGCAATTTCTATAGCAGACAGCGTTGTGCGGTGTGTCAAACCTTTGCTGATCACATTTGTGTGGGTTGTGAGGAGGATTTGAGCACAAGCTACGGGCGTTACACGACGCGGCGCTTATCACCGACACTAGTCGTGTCATCATTGTTTCGCTACGAGGGGGTGATGCGCGATTTGTTGTTGCGTGCCAAGATACAGAACAGTTCTACGGCGAGCTACGCACTCCTCAAACTCATGTATCGTCATCGCCAACGGCTACCAGCGGGGGAAGTGATTGTGCCCGCGGCTGCGAGTTTTTGGGGACGATTGCGGGGACGCAGCGATATAGCTTGGGTTTTAGCGCGGAGTATTGCTAAACAACGGCGGGGTAAATTTATGGAAGCCCCTTTGCCACTCCATTGGCGTTGGCGCAAACAGTCGCATCTGCGTCGAGCGCATACCAAACACAAGCAAATACGATTTACAGTGCCAAATATCGCAGTCAGCATACTGCTTGTCGATGATGTTGTAACGAGTGGTGCGACGTTGCTGGGTCTTGCTGATTATTTTGGCGCTGATGCTCCCAAGCAGGCGTTTACTTTATTCAGTGCTGCACAGAGCAGCAATGCTAGGTAGGTAGCGGGTGCAATGCAGACAATGACTCCGATGCTACGGCAGTATTTTGAACTTAAGGACAAGTGTCCAGATGCTATCTTATTTTTTCGCATGGGTGATTTTTATGAGGTGTTTGGCGACGATGCTTTGAAAGTTGCGCCAATCTTAAACATCATGCTGACTAATCGCAATCGTGAGGAGAAGATGCCTTTCTGTGGTGTTCCGCATCACAGTTATCGCCCCTATTGTCAAAAACTTTTAGCCAACGGTTTCAAGGTTGCAGTTGCCGAGCAAATGCACGGCAGTCAGGCGGCGGGTAAAGGTATAATTCGCCGCGAGATAGTGGACATCTTATCGCCAGGTCTACAGGACGATGTTGATATTTTGACCAGTGATAAACCAAATTATCTTGCCTGTCTGTATGAAGACCCTGCTTCGCATCGTTGGGCGCTATTGTTGGCGGAGGTGTCAACGGGCGAATTGCGTTGCGGGGAATTTGATGCTCTTGCACCGTTGCTTGCTTTTTTGAAAAGCAATGAACCGACCGAGTTGCTGTTGCGAGCATTTCAGCATGAGATGTTGCGAGCGCGGTGGGGACAGCAGGATGTGCCGCTCATCAGCGCCTTTCCAGAGGAGAGTGTTGGGGGCGACTATGAGCAGCAGGTGCGGGAAGTTTTTCCACCGCAGGCAATATCAACGTTGACCACTGTTGCCCAAAAGAAATGTCTGGCTGGATTTGTTTCTTACATGCAGAAAAGCTTTCGCTCATTGGCTTGTTTTTTAGCGGTGCGGCCGCTGGCCAGTGAACGGGAGATGACTTTAGCGGCAAACGTTGTGCGTGATTTGGAAATTTTTGCGACGACCCAGCACAGCAGTCAAGGTAGTTTGTATCGCTTGCTCAATCAAACCTGCACAGCGATGGGTGCAAGGCGTTTGCGCTACTGTCTGCTGCATCCCTTGTTAGACGCAGAGATGCTGGCGCAACGTAAGCAACGGGTAGCGTCGTTGGTGCAGCAGGGTATTGAGGCAATCACGCGTTGCCGTGAGCAGTTGAAGGGCTGCATTGATTTGGAGCGGATTGGTAATTTAATTTTGTCGCGTCGCATTCAGCCTAGCCAAGTGTCTGCGATCGCGGTGGCGCTTGATAAGGCGCTGATGGTGGGGGCTGAGGTTGATGCTGCGCAAGTGCAGCGCTTGTCGTCCTTGATTCAGCAGACGTTTAGACCAGAAGCAGGACAGCTTGGTGCGGAGCTAGAGGTGTTTTTAGCTTCTTGCGACGAGGAGTTGGCACAGGCGGTGCAACTGGCGACGCAAGGGGAGGAACAGGTCAAGGCGTATGAGCAGCAGTTGCGCAAGGAGACTGGTATCAGTAGTTTGCGGATCAAGCGCCATAAGTCGCTAGGGATGTTGGTTGAGATAACCAAAGCTAATCTTGCGAAAGTTCCTGATACTTTTACCTTAGCGCAGACGACGGTAAGTGTGCTGCGTTATCGCACGGCTGCGCTGCAGCAATTAGAGCAGAAGTTAGCGATGGCGATGAGTCAAGCGATCAGTCGTGAAGAACAGCTTTATCAAGAGTTCTTGGCTAAGCTACAGGGGTATCATCGTTTGATTATGCGGGTGAGTGCAGCATTAGCGGCGGTTGACCTGTGTCAAAGTTATGCTTATACCGCGATCAAAGAAAACTACTGTCAGGTGGAAGTGGCTGATTGCGTTGAGTTGTATGCTAATCGCCATCCTGTCATCGAGAAGATTAGCGATGAGTTTGTGGCTAATGATATTGTGATGGGTGGAGAGGAGAACAAGATAATTTTGCTGACTGGTGCAAATATGGCGGGTAAGTCAACGACGATGCGACAGGTAGCATTAGCAGCGTTGATGCATCAGGCTGGGATGCATGTGCCAGCGCGGCGAGCGAGGTTGCCGATATTTGATCAAGTGTTTACGCGGGTAGGTGCTTCCGACAATATCAGTGCGGGGCAGTCTACATTTATGGTTGAGATGAGTGAGACGGCGATGATTCTGCGGCTTGCGACGCGAGACAGTTTGGTGATTGTTGATGAAGTGGGACGTGGAACATCAACAGCGGATGGTTTGGCGTTGGCACAGGCGATTTTTTCAAACCTTGTCAGTATGGGGTGCTTTTGTTTTTTTGCGACGCATTTTCATGAACTGTTGCCAGCGATCAGTCAGCAAACAAAAGTGCGGGCGATGCAAATAGAAGTGCAGGACGGGAGTATTTTTACGCATCGACTGGTTGCGGGGGCGGCGAGCAAATCCTTTGGCATTGAGGTGGCGCGGCAAGCGGGCATTCCGCCACTGGTGATACAGCAAGCGGAGGAAATGCTGTGTCGTCCTGCTGGACAGCTAGTGCCAGCAGTGCAAGCGAGTGATGAGCGCGACAAGGCGTTGGAAAAACTGCGAGATTTACGGCAACGTTTATTGCGAGTTGATGTTTCGCACACGACCCCTTTACAAGCGTTGAACTTGCTTGATGATTTGCAGAGTGAACTGCTTTAGTTTTTTGCGGACAAATCAAGTGGGTATTAGCACAGACAGTAGTAGAGCGGCGAGTAATGATGTTAGTGCTAACAATACGTTGGTTATCGGTGGTGGCCCCGCAGGGTTGACGGTTGCCTATCAGCTAACCAAACAACAGCAGCAGTGCCATGTCTTGGAGGCGGATGCGATTTATCTCGGTGGTATTGCTCGCTCGGTTGTGCATCAGGGTTATCGTTGCGATATCGGGGGGCATCGGTTCTTTAGTAAATCTAAACAAGTCAATGATCTTTGGCATGAGGTGTTGAGTGCGGATGAATTCATTGTCCGTCAGCGCAAGTCAAGGATTTACTACGGTAATAAATTTTATGACTATCCCTTGCGCCCTATCAACGCCTTGTTGAATCTGGGATTGTTGGAATCTTTTTTGGCTGTGTGGTCGTATCTGGTCGCACTCCTTAAACCAGTGCCGCAGCCCGTTAATTTTGAACAGTTTATGACCAATCGTTTTGGCGCACGTTTGTATAGACACTTCTTCAAGTCCTACACGGAGAAAGTATGGGGACGCAAATGCACCGACATCTCAAGCGATTGGGCAGCGCAACGGATCAAGGATTTCTCGCTGCTTGCAGCCCTTAAGGAGGCATTCTCCTTGACCAAACAAAATCAGCGAGCGGTGCATGCCACTTTAGTCAATAGTTTTCATTACCCAAAGCTCGGTTGTGGCATGATGTGGGAGCGGATGGGCGAAAGAATAGTCGCACAAGGTGGCAAGGTTTCGCTCGGCAAACGGGTAACCAGTTGCTGTTTGGCAGCTGATGGCAAGTGGCAGCTAACGGCTGTGAGCGGCGAATGCTATCACGCTGACCATGTTGTCTCAAGCATGGCGATCAAGGATTTGGCTACGGTGTTGCGAGCGCAGATCAGCGATGATTTGTATCGGGTGATGAACTCGTTTACTTATCGGGATTTTTTGGTTGTCTGTCTGATCGTTGACAGTGGCGAAACTTTTGATGACCAGTGGATATATGTCCATGACCCGAATCTAAAGGTTGGACGGGTGCAGAATTTTAAATCATGGTCGCCAGACATGATTCCAGCGACTGACCGCAACTTACTGGGGATGGAATACTTTTGTAATCAAGGCGATGAGTGCTGGCAACGCTCAGACACAGAGCTTATTGCTGTTGCCACATTGGAATTGCAGGCACTTGGTTTAGCAAAGCAAGTGTATGGTGGTTATGTCGTGCGGCAGTTGCAAGCTTATCCTGTGTATGAAGGTGGTTATGCTGAAAAATTAGTGTTTGTGCGTCAGGAACTTGCCGAGACCTGCCCGAACCTACATTTGGTTGGACGCAATGGCATGCATCGTTACAACAATCAAGACCATTCCATGTTGAGTGCGATCGCAACGGCTGTAAATATCATGGCTGGCAAGCAGGTGCATGACCCTTGGGCAATAAGTGAAGATAGGGACTACCTAGAGGTTTGAGGAGGAACATTGCTTTGCTCCAGTGCTTACTGGGCATTGTCGCAACCATTGCAGGCTGGCTTCTTGAGCAGGATGTTACGAAACTCCCAATTGCCGAATTCCGTGTTGATATGTGCGAGCGCATCATCAAGAAATCCAAATTCAATACTGTAAATTTCCTTGAGCAGTTTCTGTTCAAGGCAGTAGGAGTTGTAGACATACAGCTGTTGGGTTGGGTCATAGATTGCTGTTACCCCCGCTTGACGGCTGCGAAATACATAGTAGCAGTAAGTGTAGTTTAACGTCGTGAGGTGGGTGTCAGACATGGGCACGCTGTTCCGCGATGGTTTGCTCCTGCATAGCGGTGAGGGCTTGGTCTTCAATGCGTGTCGCTAATGGCACAAACGTATTGAGCTGATGCTCCTCAAGCTGACTCTCGGCGCTTGACCAACGGTATGGCTGCTCGTTGAATAGTTGCTCTACCTTGGCGCAATAGCGCGGGATAATCGGTTTCAGATAGATACTGGCAAGACGAAAGATATTCAACGCATTGGTCAACACGCAATGGGCATCATCTGGGGCTGACTTGACGCTTTCCCATGGCTTCATGCTGTTGAAATAAGCGTTGGCATCGCTGATCATCGCCCGAATGATGAGCATTGCACGAGCAAAATCCCGTTCTTCGTAGCAGCCAGCGACACCTCCACCGCGTATCCTGGTCTTTTCCAACATCGCCAACCCATCCTCATCAAGCGTGCCAAGCTTGCCCGCAAAATGTTTGTGTAGCATCTGGGCACTGCGTGAGGCAAGGTTGGTAATCTTGCCGATGAGGTCAGAGTTAACCCGCGCCTTGAAGTCAGCGAAAGAAAAGTCAACATCATTGCTATTGCCATTTATCTTGGTAGCAAAATAGTAGCGCAACCATTCGGGTTGAAGATGCTTGAGGTAAGTCTTGGCCTTGATAAACGTGCCACGTGATTTGGAAAGCTTCTCGCCATTAGCGGTCAGCATGCCATGCACGCATAGTTGCGACGGGGGGTTGAAACCCACTGCTTCCAGCATGGCTGGTAAGAACAGGGCATGGAAGTAAACAATATCTTTGCCGATGTTACAGTGTATCTCGGTCTGCTTGTCATTCCACAAACGCTTAAAGTCATGGTCATTGCGTTCACACCACTCTTTAGTGGCAGCAAGATAACCGAGCGGTGCATCAAGCCAAACGTAAAAGTACTTATGCGGCTGGTCAGGAATTTCAAAACCAAAGTAAGGAGCATCCCTTGATATACACCACTCCTTGAGCCCTGCATCTAGCCATTCTTCTAGTTTTTTGCCAACATCATCCGCAACACAGTAGTCTATCCATCCTCGTAGCCAGTCTTCAAAAGCGGGCAGAATAAAGAAGAGGTGCGAAGATTCTTTTGTAATCGCTCGCTCACCGCACAGCACACACTTGCCATTCTTCAAGTCAGCAGAGTTATAGGTGGAACTACAGGATTCACACTGATCGCCATACTGTTCCACCGCACCACATTGAGGACAGTCTCCCCGCACATAACGGTCGGGCAAGAACATCGCACAGCGCTGACAGTAGCTCTGTTGAACGGTTTTGGTCTCCAGATAATCTAGCTCTTCTAATATGCTATAAACATATTCGCACAGCTGCTTGTTGGTTTCTGAATGCGTTGAGGAGTAGTTGTCAAATTCAACATCAAAGGCTGCGAAGTCCTGCTTGTGCGATGCTGAAACTGCGGCTATGAGTTCTTCGGGGGTGATGTTTTGTTTTTGGGCGGCGACCATAATCGGCGTGCCATGCGTGTCGTCGGCACATATTGATAAGCAGAAATTGCCGCACATTTTTTGATAACGCACCCAAAAGTCGGTAATGAAATGCTCGTAAAGATGACCGATGTGAATGTCGCCATTGGCATACGGCAACGCAGTGGTCATGATGATGCGTCGCTTGCCCTGCGAGCCACCCTGATAAGCTAGTGGCGACCCACCAACAAAATCACTAAACATCACGTGCGGTAGTTCCGATTCCATCGGTGGAGACTATAATGCGGTAATTGGGAAAGTAAATGTCTTTTAGAGTGCGGATAGAGCTTTGCCTGTCTTGGTGTTTGCTGCTGCTGTCATGCTCTACACAACATAACAGTTTAGATGGTTTCAATCTCACGGGCGCGTACACAGTTGTCCTAGATGAAAGCGACGAGGTAACGGGTCTCAAAAAAACAAAAGACGGTGATTCTTGGACAGACGCGGAGCTGACGCAGATACTCAGTAGCGTCAAGATAATGGGCAAGATTTCTCCAACGCAAACTCTACTGATCTCCGACCCTGGTTATCTTGATGTCGCCGCATCAAACTGCGATGAAAATTGCGCCAAAGGGCAGAGTTGGGTTTACGATGAAACAGAAAACACCCTCGTGCAAATCCGAAAGATTACTGATGGCAAATATGAGAACCCAGCTGACCTTGAGTTGGATCAAAACATTTACAACATACACCACTACAGCGCTGCCGAAGATGCTGTTGACGATAACAAGTATGGCAGCAAATACTACTGGGTTAAGGATGAGAAGGGCAACGGCGATAATCTTTACTGGGCACAAAGCACAAACACAAGCCTAGCAAAAGACACAGCCACCTACAAACTAGAGGATAATGCCGCGCATCAATGCGCTAACGATCCCAAAAGATCCAACAGGAGTATCGCAGTCAAGTATTCGATTAAGCCTGCAGACCGTCCTGATTACATACGCCGCAACCTCACACAATGTTTTTACGCACTTAAGCGTGTGCCCAAAATACTTTACTTAAGAGCAGACAGTTTAATCCTCTACACAGAGAACCACCTCGTTTATTTTAACGCAGATTATCCAAAAGGCATGACTCTGCCGCCTGATACTAGTGAACAGTCAAGTATTGTCGAGTTCTTTGACGATGCCGACGGCATTCAAGCGGGGCTAGGGGCAAGAGATAGCTTCTGGGTGAAGAGAAGCAGCACAGCCATGATGTTTCATAAGGGCGATGAAAATGAGGAGACAACCACCTTCAATTACACCAAATTTGACTTGCCGCTGACAGCTGACAAGATGGCGATGTGGGTTGACCGTGAGCCTGACGGTGATGCCGATAGCAAAGTTAAAATCACCAATAAGATAGTGTTCATTGAAAGCGGCAAGCTGAAGACAGCCGCGGTAGCGTGGATAGCTAAAGCTTACGCCGAAGCCAGCGAGGGTAACAACGAAGACGATGATAGCGAAGATGATACTAACGAGTGAGTGGCACGACTAGCAATCACTCAACTCAACACAGATGTCGCCTTTGATGCGGGCCTGACAAGCGAGGCGTTCGTCGGGGTCAGCCCGCATTGCCTGTAAAAAATCACTTTCTTTGGTGTTACGAGGATAGAGATTGTCCATGCCTGCCACCACGCGCAGAACACATATCCCGCAGTCTGCGTTGCGACAGCCAAATTCAAGTGCGGTGTCCTTATACTTGGCGGCTAGCGCTTGAAAGCCAAGTCCGTTTCGTATTTCATACGTGCGCGGAGATTTAGCGGGGCAACGAATGACAACTTTGCAGGTCTTCACGGGCGCACAGCACTCACGACTGTAGCCGTTGTTGCCAAGTTGATTTTTTAAAAAACTTACCGCGGTATTTGCGATGGTTAGGGTTTTGAACCAGGAATCCAGCACCTTCTTTCGTTGTTTCCCAAGTTATCGTTGATCCTTTTGTAAACTCAAGCGTATCTGGGTCAACGATGACATTTATATCTGGGGTAGCTGTGCTTGGTTGTGGAAAGCACAAGTCTTCGGCGCTACGGTCGTCAAAACACACCCCATAGTAAAATCCATCACAACCTTTGCCCGCGAGATAAAGGCGCAGCGATTGGTTGTTTTTGTTGAGTGCGACTGCCTTGTCTATCGCATGTTGGGTAAGGGTTACAGACATATCAAGTCCAGTTATCAATTCACTGCCGTTGGGTGTAGCATAGATTATTTTAGCAGTTCAAGCAGGGAAAGATTACGCTAACTAATTGATTTTATTTTTTTAGCGAACTAGGCTATTAGTTAGTGGGATTTTTCTTTTGGTTTTTTCTTTGTAAAGTTTTTTTAGTAACAATTGGCTAGGAGATTCATTATGCGTCGTTTTTGTGTTGTTGCCCTCTTCTTTGGGCTGATGTGGATGAGTCCATTGATGGCGGAGTCATCGCACGAGGTTAGCGGCACTGCTGATGGCAGCGATCATCATCACATGGACAGTGGCAAAAAGAAGAAAAAGTTTACGTTTTACTATGGTTGGGGCTTGTCTCTATCCGATGATAACCTTACCCGACGTAGGGGAGCCGAAGAAGATGAAGATGCCGAAGACCACGATGAGGATGACGATAGCAGCAAGGATGTAATGCTGCGTTCTATCAAGTCCTCTTCATATGCGGGTCTGACGGTAGAGAAAAAGTGGAAGCATGTTAGCTTTAATTTGGACTTTGAATTTTTAGATAAAGGCACACCAAACACTGCTTTGGTTACTGCTGAACTCCCTCGCAGTTATGTCAGTATTACAGCTGGTAAGGGACTTGTGCCTCAAGGTGGTCATGAGCATGGCAGCGGTTATCTTGCCTATCATCGCCCTTTCCCTACCTATGCGCCGATGGTCAAGGCTTTCGTGCCTGTTGAAGGAATCTGGGAGATCGGTCTGATAGAGGTCAACGATGTCAGCGAAGACAAAGAA
>JAPPIL010000188.1:5345-11179 GCA_028877195.1 Pseudomonadota bacterium | reverse complement strand
ACTATTTTGCCATGAGTCATACGAATGGTAAAAAGTTTGTTCTGACTCAAACCAACATATGTCTTTAGGACAATAGGGATGGAGGTGCGGAGGAAGGGAAAGTTTCTCCGCAAATAGAATGAACCCTGAATTTATCCGCAACTTTTCCATCATCGCGCATGTCGATCACGGTAAGTCGACGCTCGCTGATCGTTTGTTAGAAGAGACTGGTAGTCTCTCCGACCGTGAGATGAAAAACCAAGTCTTGGATAGCATGGATATTGAGCGGGAGCGTGGCATAACTATTAAAGCCCAAACTGCCTCGATGCGTTACTCGCCTGCTAACACGCAAAACAACGCCGAGTATTTGCTCAACCTCATCGATACCCCAGGGCATGTAGATTTCAACTACGAGGTATCCCGCAGTCTGGCGGCGTGTGAGGGCGCTTTGGTGGTCATTGATTCTAGTCAAGGTGTTGAAGCACAGACCATCGCTAATGTTGAACTAGCAATGGAACATAATCTCACGCTCATCCCCGTTATCAATAAGATCGATCTGCCTAATGCCGACGTTGATAAAGTGCGTGAAGAAATGGAAGACGAGCTTGCGATCGATAGTTCGGAAGCAATTCTTGTTAGTGCCAAGACAGGTGTCGGCATCAAGGAACTGCTGCTGGCAATCATCGACCGTATACCACCACCGCAAGCACAGGCTAATGAGCGACTACAAGCGCTTATCTTTGATAGTTGGTTTGATCCTTTTCTTGGCGCAATATCATTGGTGCGTCTTGCGGCAGGCGATTTGCGACGTGGACAGCGTATTCTCATGATGTCGAGCGCCAAGACCTTTGAAATACAAAAGCTTGGCATTCTTACCCCCAAGCCCGTTGAAGTAGAAAGCCTTGCGTGTGGCGAAGTTGGTTATATTTGTGCGGCGATCAAAAACATTACCGATACGCGGGTCGGCGATACGATTACCGATGCTAAACTCTCTGCCGCTAAACCATTGCCTGGGTTTGCAAAAGCAGCGCAGATGGTATTTGGCGGCATATTCCCCATTGATGTCAACGATTATCAACTCCTCGCTGAATCACTGGAAAAATTACAACTCAATGACTCCAGTATCACCGTTGAAAAAGTCAGCTCGTCAGCGCTGGGTTTAGGCTTTCGAGCTGGGTTTCTTGGTTTGCTTCATTTAGAAATAATTCAGGAACGGCTTGAGCGTGAGTATAATCTGGCATTGATTTTTTCTGCGCCATCGGTTCTCTATCAGGTCGTGATGAAGGATAACAGCGAGCAAATGATTGAAAACCCTGCCAGCATGCCTGACCCCGCTCGCATTGAGATGATCAAGGAACCGTATGTCGCGGTGCTTATCCATACGCCAGAAGCATATCTCGGTGCGCTTATCCGTTGTTTGAATGAGCGGCGCGGTATTCAGATTGATCTTCAATACAGTAAGAAGGAACGCTATCGGATGCACTATGAAATGCCGATGAGTGAGATGATTTTCAATTTTCACGACCGCTTAAAAAGCTTGTCGCGCGGCTATGCCTCAATGGATTACAAGGTCATCGATTATCGCCCAGGCGATTTGGTCAAGCTTGATACCCTCGTCAATGGGCAGGTAGTTGATGCTCTGTCCTGTATCATTCATCGCCAGAACGCCGCCGCTCGTGGGCGGGTAATCTGTAAAAAACTCAAAGACTCGCTACCACGGCAGATGTTCAAAATACCGATCCAAGCCGCTGTTGGTGCGAAAGTTTTGGCGCGGGAGACTATTTCTGCCTTGCGCAAAGATGTAACGGCTAAATGCTACGGCGGCGATATTACCCGCAAACGGAAGTTGCTTGAGAAACAAAAAGAGGGCAAGAAAAAACTAAAAATGATCGGTAAGGTGGAGATTCCACAAAACGCTTTCCTTGATATTTTGAAATTAGATGACAACTGAATACATACGACACGATGCGAACATAGTGTGGATTGATGTATAATGTTGTCATAAACCATCGTATGTTCGGCGACCTTCTCTAGGAAATAATGCCAGCACAACCCAAGCCCAGTATTATTGACCACTTCTATCGTTTCACTGCTGACGCGAACTGGCGCGATGGTTTGGAACTTTACCAGTCAGGTAGTATTCAACGCATAGAAACGGTTGAGTCATTGATTGTCAGCAAAGTTCTTGATGGTGCGCACAAGATGGAAGTGCGAATGAAAATTCATACTGGCGGCAAACTAATCCAATGGCTTGAATGTAGCTGTCGGCAGAACCGCATGAGTGGTCAATTTTGCCCACATATCGTTGCGACGGTGTTTCATCTTCATCAGGAAAAACATCCAATCGTCAATCAACTTGATCCGCTTTTGCTTATCAAACCGAGCAATCGTCAGCAAAAAAAAGTGTCTCGCCCTGCGGAGGATACGGGGCATGCGGTGTTAGAGCATCTGCGCGGTTCAATCGTTGCACTACAGCAAAAAAGCGATGGCGGTATCATTGCTGATGTTGAGATAAAAAAGGGTATCAAATCCAACTACCAGCTTGATATTGATCAGGCGGCGACTTTTTCAGCGACGGCTAACGTAGCTTTGCGGTTATTGAAGGACGAAGCAAGGCAAGCACTGCTAATCTATCAGCAATCGGAAGAAGTCATCGTCTGCGCCAAAGTATTGGTAATCGACAGTGCTTCCAAGTTAGCAAATTGTTGCCAACGAATGCATGTCTATGATTATCACCAGCAGTGCGACCGTGAGATAACCTACGTATCAGCGCAAAAAGCATCTATCGGCAAGAACTATCTATTCCTCAAGTCGGTCGGCTACCTAAAACTACAGACCGATCATGCTTGGGCTGGGTTTGCTAACAAAAGGTTTCAAGGCGATAGTGCCGCCGCATTGTTAGAAGATAACTTCTCGGCTTTCAACGCAGCCAAGCATCTGTATATTGATAAACAGCTACAATCTGAACAAATAGTTGAAGATCAACTACACACTAAAATTGTCGTGCGTGATGAGCAGGACGGGCTGTTCAAGCTGTCGCTCAATTACCGTGATGACGATACCGACATCTCTTTGACTGAATTGCTAACCAAAAGAAAGAAACGCAAATATATCAAGGTAAGTCGCAAGAAGTGGTATCGGTTGCCTGAAGTTTTGCTTGATAACACTTGGTCGCAAGATAAAGGCAGTGATTTCATGGTTGCGACGGCACTTGATATGCATCGTCTGCATGCAGCGTTAGGTGATTACGACTCCTTTGTCGGATCAACGACGTTGCTCAACCGTTTGCGGACGAAGACAACCTTTGATCCAATGCAGGATACCCCGTCGCTGGCGCATTCAAAACTAAATTTGCGCTCCTATCAGCAGTATGGCTTTAAATGGCTGTGGTGGTTATATCGCAATCAGCTGCATGGTCTGTTAGCAGATGAGATGGGGTTAGGTAAAACACATCAGGCGATGGCTTTATTGACGGCGGCGCAACTACAGTTAGACAATTTTCGTTTTCTAGTTGTTTGCCCGACATCAGTGCTTACCCATTGGCAAGAGAAAGTTTTAGAGTTTGCGCCTGGCTTACAGCCATTGGTTTATCATGGCAGTAAACGTTTTGCTAATCACGGTAAGTTTGCTGACGGCAACCTCACGGTCATTACCAGTTACGGGGTCTTGTTACGAGATAGTGCGGAACTGCGCAAGCATCATTGGAATATCATGGTGCTTGATGAGGCACACTATGTCAAAAACAATGCCACGCGTATCTATCAAGTTATCTGCCGTCTTCCCAATGCGATGCGGGTCTGTCTATCGGGCACGCCATTTGAAAACGACTTGTGGGAATTGAAGTCTATCTTTGATTTTCTTTTGCCTGGGTATCTTGGCTCGGATCGCTTTTTTCGCAAGCATTTGCTCCGCAATGCAAGCCAAGACGAACAAATTGAGCAAGAGATAGTCTTGAGTCGTTTGCTACATCCGTTCAAGCTTCGTCGCACGAAGGAAGCGGTGTTGCCAGATTTGCCTGACAAGGTGATCGACATCAAAACATGTAGTATGTTGCCTGCCCAGAGTCGCCTTTACAAAGAAATTTTTGAACTCAAAGCCAAGCCGTTGGCATTGAGGATTAGCGACGAGCAGGGTAGCACAAGCGCTTTACATGTCTTTGCGGTGCTCAACTTACTCAAACAGGTTTGTAATCACCCGTTGATGCTGATAGATGGATTAGATATTGATAAACATCACAGCGGTAAGTTTGAGTTGCTGAAAGAACTGTTGTTTGAAGGGTTACAGTCCCAGCAAAAAATCGTGATTTACAGCCAGTATGTCAAGATGATCAAAATTATCGGCACGTATTTAGTGCGTGAGAAGGTGAAATATATTGAAATGACTGGCGCAACCCGCAATCGTGGCAAGCTTATCTCACAATTCAATAACGATGACACGCAAGTATTCGTCGCAACACTGATGACAGGTGGGATAGGTATTGATCTAACGTCTGCTTCAATTGTCATTCACTACGACCGTTGGTGGAACGCCAGCAAAGAAAACCAAGCAACCGATCGCGTGCATCGTATCGGCCAACAAAAGAACGTTCAGATTTTCAAACTTGTAACCAAAGACACCATTGAAGAAAAAATAGACCAGATAATCCGTAGCAAGCAGGACATCTTCACCAAGTATCTCGACCGCGATGAAGAGATGTTCAAAAACCTAAGCCGTGAGGAACTCCTCCAGATGCTTTCATAACTGTCTTTTATTATGTATGCGGAGAGTCTGTCGCTCGTAGAGCGACAGACTCTCCGCAAAAAAAACTAATGACTATAAATTTTAGATAGTCTGTTTTCCCACATGTGCACCATAGAGTGGTTTTTGGAAGCCATACCACGCACTATAACATTGTCAGGGTTGCCCGCCTCTGTTTCAAAATGAACATCAACTGCGTGTCCCTTGCTGTTGTGCATGTGCATAACTAGATGGAAAGCATCATCTTTATACATAAAGCCATGCCCAATCTTGCCGTCTTCGCTATGAGCATGATGCTTATCTTTTGCGAGACTGTAGATTGAAACCGCGCCATGCTCATGCTTGACGATGCGCAGCTTATTCATGTAGTCAAAATCAAAACCAAGATAGCGACAATAAATAACCTTACTGCCATCGTCTTGTTTCTTCATCAACATCGAGACCAAATACTTGTCCATCGAACCATCAGCATGGGTTATGTTACCTGTGCCCTGTAGATAGACGCGGTGATGACCATGCTCCCCAGCCACCGCAACACCAGCAAACAAAGCGAACGAAAAGATAACTGCTAAAAATTTCATCGATAAGTCCTCCAAATCGTAAGAATTATTTGTAAATGACTATACGCATTCGTCAACAGAAGTTCAATCTGAATGCACAGAAACGCCTACCTACAAGCACCCTACTAATGCAGTCGCATTGCCTGCAGTTATCTTTACCGTCAGCATCTTGCCAACGATGTTCGTGCGTGAAAAAATTCTGACTAAACGAAAATGATCAGTGCGACCATAGTAAATATGCGGTTCTTTTTTGCTCTGATAATAGACAAGCACTTGACGCTCATTGCCTATTTCAGCGTTGTTTTGTTCAGTTGTAATTTTCTTTTGGAGTGCCAACAAGTAGTTCAAGCGCTTGCTCTTTACCTCCTCTGGCACTTGAGCGGGGAAACGAGCCGCAGGTGTGCGCGGTCGAGATGAGTATTTGAAGGCAAAGATAAAACTAAACCTCACCTCTTCAACGAGAGCGACCGTGCGTTGGAAGTCGTCGTCTGTTTCGCTAGGGAAGCCGACGATTATATCGGTTGATACGGCAAAATCAGGAGTGGGACGACGCAAGCC
>JAPPIL010000188.1:0-5335 GCA_028877195.1 Pseudomonadota bacterium | reverse complement strand
GAGCAACATTCGTCTTGCGGCGCATCTTCTGTAAAATTACATCGCTGCCGCTTTGCACGGGCAGATGTGTATAACGCCCTAAAGTCGGAACATCAGCAAAGCACTTAACCAGCGCCGCCGAAAAATCATGCGGATTAGAGGTGGTGAAACGCAAGCGCTGTAGGTTAGGCAACGATCCAATCGTATACAACAGTTCAACAAACGGATTGCTTGCCCGTTGTTCAAGGTCATTGCCATAACTGTTGACGTTTTGACCGAGCAAAGTAATTTCTTTAGCACCTGTTGCGAGTAAAGATTGAGCCTGTGCGACTAGTATGGGCATTGCTACGGATTTTTCGGGGCCACGGGTAAAGGGCACAACACAAAAAGTGCAGTAGTTATTACACCCCTGCATGATGTTGAGAAAACGCGACACCTCTTGCCGACCTGATAGGGCAGGGGAAGCGGTGGTGTCGCTAACATCGTTAGCATCTTTGAAACCTACTGCGACCGCGCTATCCTGCTTCAATAGTGCTGGCAACTGCTCTAGTTTACTCGGCCCTAAAACATAATCAACATAGGGAGCAGCGGCGATCAATTTTTTGCCTTCCGCTTGGGCAACACAGCCGACGACGGCGATCTTTAAATTTTGGCGGTTAGATTTTAGATTGCGCAACTGCCCTAAGCGACTGATGACCTTGTGTTTAGCTTTCGCACGAATATGACAGGTATTCAAAACGATGAGGCTAGCATCATGCTCGGATGTGGCGCGCTTATACTGCTCTTTTGCTAATAACGACAAGATACGCTCGCTATCAGCAACGTTCATCTGACAACCCCAAGTCTCAATATGAACTCTTTTGTTAAGCATCTTGCTAACGTCTACGATTCTTGCGGCGAGCGGCTTTTGCTGCTCTGCGCATTTTTTTTAGTTTATCGCGATCAACTTTGGTCGCTGAAGAGGCAGCTGTTGGTTTGCCTGCACCAAACTGCTTGGTAGCCGCAGCAGGATTGGCTAACATTTCCTTCATTTTGCGCATTTGGGCAACTTGTTTGACTAGCGGGATCTTGCCACTTAACCCTAAATTGCTACCGAGACCGCCCATCATCGTGCGCATCTGTTTGAATTTTTTTAGCAGTGCTGCGACATCGCTGGTGCTCCTACCGCTACCTTTGGCGATGCGTTGGACACGGCTACTGTCTATTATGTCGGGGTCGAGCCGTTCACGTTCAGTCATCGATGCAATCATCACGCGTGTATGTTGGAGTTCCTTGTCGTTTGCGGTCGCACCTGCGGGAATAAGGTTTTGCATCGGTAACTTGGCAACGAGATCTTGCATTGAACCCATCTTCTGTAAGCTGGCAATCTGCTCGGAGAAGTCTTTGAGGTTGAAACGTCCGCGCATCATGCGCAAGGCTTCTCTTTCTTGCTCCTCCTCTTTTTCTTTGTCGGCGACGCGTTCAAAATCCTGCATCAAGCCAACGATGTCGCCCATACCGAGAATGCGACTGGCTAAACCTTCGGGACGAAACTCCTCCAGTTGTTCAAGTCCTTCCCCCAAACCAACAAACTTGATCGCAACACCCGTTACTTCCTTGATGCTTAAGGCTGAACCGCCGCGGGCATCGCCGTCAAGCTTGGTCATGATTGCGCCAGAGAGGGTCAATGCGTCATGAAAGCTAGAGGCGGTCGCAACTGCGTCTTGCCCCATCATCGCATCACAGACAAACAAAACATCAGTAGGATGGACAGCTGCCTTGATCGCCTGCAACTCTTGCATGAGTTTAGTGTCAATCGCTAAACGACCAGCGGTGTCGAGCAACAGCGTATCGCAACCCTGCTGATAGCTTGCCTTTAGTGCTGACTGGCATATCTGCACCGCATCATTGCTAGCCTCGCTATACACAGGTAGTTGTAATCTATCGCCAAGCACTTGCAGCTGTTGACGAGCGGCGGGCCGATAGACATCGGCGGCAACGAGCAGAGGTTTGCGTTTATGCTTGTCGCGCAGGTAGTTAGCGAGTTTACCAGTGCTGGTGGTTTTGCCTGTGCCTTGCAGACCGACCATCATGATAATCGCAGGCTGTTGCTTTGGAAACTGCAGCGAGCTATCGCCTTCGCCCATCAACGCTTCTAACTCTGCTTGACACATTTTGACGAAGTGATCGGCGGGGTTGACATGCACGCGTTTGCTGCCTTTGCCGCTGCGTAGCTGCACTTGCTGCCCTAGCATCTTGTCTTTGACGCGGGCGACAAAGCCTTTGGCAACCTTGTATTCAACATCTGCGTCGAGCAGGCTGGTTTGCACCGCCGCTAAAGCCTCACCGACATTATCAGCGGTGATAGTAGTATGACCGCTAAATTTTGCTTTAGCATTTTTGAAGCCGCTGGAAAGAACGTCAAACATAGCACCGCCAAGGTTTTGTCGCGGCAAGTGTGCCTGCTCGTTGAGCAAATTTCAATTTATATTTTATCTAACCAAGACGTGGCAACGCTATATGTGTGGATATCGCAACCACTAAATTTTACAGTTTAGTTAGCCGATGTGGGTGCAGATGTTTAATTTTGAAAGGTTGATTGATGAAGTGGGCAATTTACGCAGCTCTGCTGTTGGTGTTGGCATGTAAGCCGTTGCATCGTAGCGGTGATGGGCAGGATTCAGAATTACAATCGATAACCGACGGACGGATGACGCTTGGGGTTGTGCCAGTAACTGGTGATGTCATGGATGGTTATGCCTTGTTGCTCTGTAAGAACGAACACTCCTACTCTGCAGCCAAGTTTACCGATGACAGGTATTGTCGTCCTGCGTTGCTTACTGCTTCAGGGCAACAGGCAGTCTTTATCCCTGACCAGATGAAAGGGCATGATGGCTCGATCAATTATCGTAGCATGGTAACAAAATCTGCGATCTTCTTGGGTGTTGCTGGTCTTGCGACTATCGGTGGCAGTTATATTATCAAAAAGCTTGGTCAAAACAGCGATCAGCCACTGAAGCTTACTATGCCTAAATTCACTCGTAAGATCTCTAGTCTTGCCAAGCGGAGCGGCATCGACAAGGAGGTGCTCGATTACAACAGGGCGGTAAGAAATCTTCGCAAAGCTGAAGATAAGCTCAAAGCGCCAGAAATATTGCAAAAGCATACGGATGCGGTCGCAGAGAAGAAGGCGATCCTTGCATCAGCGACTGGAGTTGAGACAGGGTTAGTGGCGCAGCGGATGCTGGACTCTTTCGCAGTAAAGCTGCAAAGGTTTACCGATAAGAGCAAGCCAAAGGCAATCAAGGATGCTTGGCAAAATACTTTAGAAGCCGAAAAAGCCAAGATTATCGCTAAACAGGGGAAGTTTGAGAAGGTCAGTGAGCCGCGTGCTGCAGCTGTGATTACGGAGAACTATCAACGCTACCTCAAGGTCTTTGATAATATAGATGGCGATGCGATGAAGGGGTTAAGCGACTCCGATCTTGATCTTGCCAAAGCCAAGCAACTGATTGCCGACACTAGGGAGCGGCTGAACAAAGAGATAACCAAAAAACTTAATGATCATGCCACGCTTCTGGATAAACGCAAGTTTAACGCGGCTTCGCTTACGGTTGAATCAAACAAGATCATTGATACCGCAGCCTACGCAGCGACAACGGCTGGCGCAGCGCTACTGTTAACCAGCACGCTTGCACCGAATTTATTTGTCAAGCATCCGCATGGTGCGGGTGCAGATGGCACACTGCGTGCCCATTGGCAAAAGGTATTCATCTTCCAAGATTATGGTTTTGGTCAAGCGCATGAGGTCAAGTCAATTCATACTATCTTGCGTAAGATCGCCGATGAGCTCAATCTTCAAGTTAATCCTCGCATCTCTAGCTGGTAGGTTTCCGTTAACGAGAGGCAACACCAAGGCCTTGCCTCTCGTTAACAGAAAGAGAACGGCGTTACTTATGCGACAAAGCCGAGAAAGCCTCCTCGCATAAGAAACTAATGACTTGCCCGCATCGCAGGAGATTTTCTTCGCACTGCTGACTTTTTCCTAACTGCAGACTTCTTTGCTGTTTTTTTCGCTGGCTTTCTCGTTGCTTTTTTCGCGGTGGTTTTCTTGGTGGCGCTCTTCTTGCCCACTTTTCTCTTCGCACCAACCGCCTTCTTCGCTACTACACGTTTCTTCGCTGTTTTTTTCGCGACCTTCCTTGCTGGTTTCTTGGCGACTTTTTGGGCTACCTTCTTCGTTGCCTTTTTAGCCGTCTTTCTAACCGCTTTCTTTGTCGTTTTTTTCGTTACCTTCTTTTTCGCAACCTTCCTTGCTGGCTTCTTGGCGACTTTTTTGGCTACCTTCTTCGTTGCCTTTTTAGCCGTCTTTCTAACCGTTTTCTTTATCGTTTTTCTCGCTACTCTCTTCTTGGCAACTTTTTTAGTAACTTTCTTCGCTACCTTTTTAGCAACCTTCTTCTTCGCTACCTTCTTCGCTACTTTTTTGGTTGTTGCCTTCTTTGCGGTTTTTTTCTTTAGCGCACTACTTTTGCCTGTTTTTTTAGAACTCTTCCTAACCAAAGCCCTACCCTCCATAATCTAAACGTCGGACAGTATCCGACCACAAACACTTATCACGCGCCAAAGCGCTCACCGTCATGACCCATTATCACCCGATGACCGCAAGAACTTCAAATTTTTCAATAACAAATTTTACGAATAATCGTAGAACGCATACTTCTGTTTAGCAAAGAATGGATAGAAGCATTGGCAGATGGATGTTTCCAGTCAGAAGCAATTTCGTTAGCAGGAACGAGAACATAATCGCGTTCAAGCATCAAGGGGTGCGGAATTTTCAAATGTGGAAAATTTACAACCCGCATCACCGCACAATCATCACGCCACAATAAAATATCTAAATCTATCAAACGATTATCCAAGCGCCGTCGCCGCACCCGTCCTAAACTACACTCAAGCCTCTGCATAAAAGCCAACAACTCTAACGGCGCTAGTGCTGTGCGATAATGAATAGCCGTGTTCAGGAAAGGCAGATTGGCAATGCCACCATCTGGTCTCGTCTCATACAGCGACGCAACGGCGACCTCATCACCAACAGCGCACAATCCCTCTCTGCTCCTGACGATGTTATCCTGACGGTCGCCAAGATTAGTGCCAATGGCTATAAGATATGAGTTGGAATTTGGGAGAGTCATCAGTAATAGATAACTACCAGCAAACGCGTGTCTAAATGGGACACACGACCACACAGAAGACTGTTTGTTTTTGGGAGGATGGCATACTCACAAGCTAAAGACAAACACACAGTTATCCTCCCAAACCCGACTTTGTTGCATAACTAACATCTCTCCTTTTATTATGCGGAGGAACGTTCCCT
>JAPPIL010000140.1 GCA_028877195.1 Pseudomonadota bacterium | reverse complement strand
CCCCCCCCCCCCCCCCCATACAAACAAAAATAGGCATTACTTATGCAACAAAGCTTGGAGAGTCAATATCGCAGTGCTAACCTAACCCGCTGGAAGGATATACGGATGGCAAACGACTGGCAAGTAAACTCGTGGCAAGACCACAAGATAATACAGCAACCAAAGTATTGCGATGAGCAAGAGTATGCTGCCGTGTTGCAGGAGTTGCGCACTTACCCACCATTGGTGCAAGTAGACGATATTCTGCGTTTGCGGCACAAGTTACAGCAAGTAGCGGCTGGCAAAGCATTTATCTTACAGGCGGGTGATTGTGCCGAAATGTTTAGCGACTGTCGAGAAGATGTCGTGCAATCAAAACTTGCACTGTTGACGGCTATGGCAAAGCATCTCGCGGGGCAAACATCAGAGGCGGGGGAAGAGCAAGCAGCAAAGCGCGAGGTAATCACCATCGGTCGAATCGCAGGTCAATATGCTAAACCGCGCTCGCACAGGTATATTACCCATAAGGGTCAAACCATACCCAATTACTTCGGTGATGCGGTAAATAGCATTGCCTTTGATCAAGACAGTCGCCAACCCAAACCTCGCAACCTTATCGCCGCTTACGAGCATGCCGCCAAAACATTGCTATACATGCGCCGCACTTATCCGCAAATTTTCACCTCGCATGAAGGATTGCTACTTGCTTATGAGCAGACCCAGGTGCGTAGGTTTGCTAACGACTACTATGACTGTAGTGGCCACATGCTCTGGGTAGGAGCACGCTGTTGTGCGCTGGACAGTGCACAAGTGGAGCTGTTGCGGGGGGTGAATAATCCTATTGGCGTGAAAGTCGGTGCGAATATCGCAGCCGCCGAGTTAGTCGCAATCGTGCGACGTTTACGGCAAACGGTAGACAAGCCTATCGTCGTAATCGTGCGGTTGGGAAAGGATGAAGTTGCCGCTAAATTGCCGCGCTTGATCGATGCCTGTCGTGCAGGCGAGCAACAGGTTATCTGGATGGTTGATCCCATGCATGGCAATACTGTGCAGCGGTTGGGTATCAAGACCAGATGTTTTGACGACATCTGCGCCGAGATAGAGATGAGTTGCAAAGTGCATCGTGAATTGGGCAGCTATCTTGGCGGCGTGCATCTTGAAATAGCGAGCAGTGCCGTTACCGAATGTATAGGCGGGAAATCGGCACTAACGGTATCTGACTTATCGCATCGCTACGAGAGCGGTTGCGACCCACGCCTGAATAGAGAGCAAAGCTTGGAACTAGCCGAGTTCGTCGCATCGCTCATTTAGCTGGCAGCTTGCAGGCTAGCACTGCTGGCAATTAGCCTTGCATCACCCATATCTCTGTGCTATTTGCCTACGCACTTTGTCAGTAGTCAGTAACTGTAATTTAGGGAGGACACTCATGCGTGTGTATGTATCTTTACTCGTAGCTTGCTTGTTGACGACAAGTGTTGGTTATGCCAGAGGTGTGTTACCAGCAGCCAGTCGCATCGACTACATCAGAGGTGCTATATTTAGTTTAGTGGAACAGCGGGAATTTGTTGAAGCCCTAGCATGGGATAAGGGTGGAGTAACGATTGATGCAGTTATTCAGTATTTAGACGACTACTATCCCGATGTGTTTAGTTTCTACAAAACAGGCTGGTATAGTAACTTTTACTCTGACACAGGTCTGCGCATAGTTGTGGGAAGGTCGTTAGAAAAGGCGATGGTGATGCGTGGCGATGTGTTTAGTATGCAGATCAAGCAACAAAATGGTGAGCGGGTGCGCAAGTATTTTAGTGGCGAAAAACCTGACCTCATCGCGATCGTCGGAGACTTACAGGATGAGGCAGGTTTCATCCCTCGTGCTAACGATATACTGCATACGATCAAACAACTTCGCCCCGATGTCTACGACCTCTATGTGCAAGCATCTGCTGATAACAGCGATCAAGGCTTACGTATCGCCATTGGTAAAGCGAGAGCACAATACTTATCTGGTAGATAACCGTCTTTTGATACGAGAGAGTCTGGTGCAGCCTCATTTCACTTGAGTGCCCTCTCTCGTGCTCTCACCCTGCAAGCGCCTCAACCCAAAAGTCTACAAGTGTGAATATTGATAACCACCTTACAACTGCTCACGAAAACGCAAAAGATCAGGCAACGAAGGTATATTAGTATCACGCTCGTAGATAATCGGTGCTGTCGCAGGTAACTTGTCTTGCGATGTTCGTAACAATGCCAACACCTGTGCAGGCACGGCTGCGCCATGCGTGTCGATGAGCAAATTATCCTGTTCCTCACCGCCTGCGAGATGCACCTCACCAACACTATCCCAATGCAAAGCAGCGAGATAATCAGCCACCGAATACCGAAGGTTGACATGATTAACCCAAAGATTATTCAAGTCTAACAGTAGTCCTGCACCACTGTCCTTTGCCAAAGCATTGTTAAACTCAACTTCAGCAATATCGCTCTCCTCATACTCGGTGTAATAAGAGATATTCTCCAACAATAACCGACGCTGCAAAGTCTCTTGAATCCTTCCCACTCTGGCAACAGAATTTCTCAAACTCTCGGTATTGAAAGGAATTGGCAACAAATCATGCAAACATTCACCCGCATGCGTCTCATAACTGATATGCCCTGATAACAACGTCGGTTGAAACTTTGCGCACAACGCAGCAACATTCTGCAAATACATGTCATCCAACGCATCTGTGCCACCGATGTTCATATTCAAACAGTGCAACGACAAGTCATAATCCTCCCGCAAACGCAGAAGTTTGTCATGATGCCCACCAGCAGAGAAAAAATTCTCTGCCACCACCTCTAACCAAGCGATGTCAGGCTGATGCTCAAGCACCGCATCAAACATCTCGGTATGTAAACTCAAACCTACTTGCATCGACCACGCACCGCCAGCAAAGCAAGATAGTTGCTATTACCCATATCCGTCTCTTCTTGGCGTTGCAGTTCTGCTTGCAGATCAGGAGAAAACTTCCCCAAAAACTCCATCTCATACTGCAACCAAATACCAAATTGCTGATAAACAGCCTCCCGCATCTGTAAACTCAAACTCACAATATCAGCGCTTGAACCACCATCGTTGAAAATAAAATTAGCATGCTTGCGATTAACAAAAACCCTGCCCTGCGCAAGCCGATGCACCCCCGCCTTCTCCAACAACAAACCACTCGGCAAACCAAGCCGATGGTCATTCTTAAACACACATCCACATGAAGGATAGAGAAAATGCCCTTTAGCGATGCGGTCGCGTTCAGCATGCCGCATCAGCGACTGGATATTCTTCTTATCACCCGCCTGCAACTGCAACTCAACCGCCGTAATAATATCACCATTGCGCATAAACACCGTATCCTTATAGCCACGAAACATAGACGCATGCCGATACGTCCGCAACTCACCCTGCGCCGAGACTGCCGTTACACTCTTAACCACTTGGCTAATCTCACCACCATAACAACGCGCATTCATTCGTGTCGTCGCACCGATTTGACCTGGCAAACGATGCATCCATCCTACCCCCGCCAAATCATTCGCCAACGCCGCACTAACAACGCTGGCATTCAACACCCCAGCTTGACATACGATGACATCGCCTCGCACCTCTAGCACATTCATCTTATGCAAAGACAGCACCACCCCCTGCCAGTGTCTATCGCTGACTAATGAGTTTGTGCCTGCACCTAAAATAAAATAAGGAGTATTGCTTGTCGCTAAGTCTGAAACGGCAGACTGTAGCTCTGTCTGTGAAGTGGGAGCATAGAATTTATCGCAGCCACCACCCGTCTGGTAATAGGTAAGCTTGCGGAGGTCGATCAAGATAAAACTTCAGCCATCAATGCGCCAATCTCGGCAGGAGAATTAGCAACCTTCACGCCCGCCGCTGCCAATGCCGCCATTTTTTCCTTTGCCCCACCCTTACCACCTGCTACCACTGCACCCGCATGCCCCATCACCTTGCCACGCGGTGCCGTTTGACCAGCGATAAAGCTAACAACTGGCTTGCTAACATTGTCCTTGATGTAATCAGCCGCGATGATTTCGTCTTCACCACCGATCTCACCGATCAAAACAATGCCTTTAGTATCATCATCCCGCTCAAACAACTCTAACAAGGCAACAAAATCCGTGCCAATAATCGGGTCGCCGCCGATACCGATACAAGTGCTCTGTCCTAAACCATTGTTACTCGTCTGCCACACCGCCTCATAGGTCAATGTTCCAGAGCGCGAGATAATCCCCACACAACCTTGCTTGTGCACATAACCTGGCATAATTCCAACATGACACTTGCCAGGCGAAATAACCCCAGGACAGTTCGGCCCAATCAACCTCGAACTGCTCTTACGCAAGATAGCATTGACTCGCAACATGTCCAGCGTTGGAATTCCTTCAGTGATACAAACGATAAGCTCCATCTCACTGTCTATCGCTTCAATTATCGCATCAGCAGCCGCAGCAGGAGGAACATATATCACCGATACTGTCGCCCCTGTCGCCGCTCGTGCCGCTGCGACCGTGCCAAATACAGGCAAGTCCAACACCGTTTGACCACTCTTATACGGATGCACACCACCCACCATGCAGGGCGCATACTCTTGCGATAACCGTGTGTGGAATTTCCCAGCTCGGCCAGTGATACCCTGCGTTATTACTCGTGTATTTTCGTCGATAAGAATTGCCAAGTGAAACTCCTCTTCTCGTTTCGTCTATGATGCCTTGTTTGCCGCCGCTACCACCTTCTGCGCCCCATCAGCCATATTCTCGGCAAGCGTAAAACGCAACCCCGACTGTTGCAACATATCCCGTGCCGCATCGACATTTGTTCCTTCTAAACGCACGACGATTGGAACTTGGCAACCTAACTCCTTCACCGTCGTGATAAGCCCATCAGCAACGATGTCGCAGCGAACAATGCCACCAAAAATATTGATCAAAATCGCCTGCACCGACTGGTCTTGCAATACGATACGCACCGCCTGCTTAATCTGCTCAGCACTAGCTCCGCCTCCCATATCAAGAAAATTAGACGGTTGCCCACCGTAATGCTTGACAATATCCATCGTTGCCATCGCTAACCCAGCACCGTTAACCAAACAGCCGATATTGCCCGCCAAGCAAATATAAGACAGACCGAACTTTGCCGCCTCAAGCTCACGAGCATCCTCTTCCGCAAAATCACGCAACGACTGCAACTCCTGCTGACGATAGGTAGCATTATCATCGCTGGTAATCTTGCTGTCCAGCACCAGCAACTTATCACCGTTCTCACCGACCAATGCCAGCGGGTTTATCTCCAATAACGACAAATCATATTGCAAAAATAACGCATAAAGTTGCCGCAACAGAGCATGAAACTGCGGCGCATGCACTGTTCCCTGCAACCCAAGAGCGATACTCAAACGATGCAGATAAAAATCCTGCAATCCGATGCTAGGGTCGATCGCAACTTTGATGATTTGGTCAGGAGTTTTGGCTGCCACCTCCTCAATATCCATACCACCTTGAGTAGAAGCAACGACCGTAATCGCAGGCAACGAGCGGTCAAGCAACAAGGCCAAGTAAAACTCCTTGGCGATGTTCGCTGTCTCCTCAATATACAGACGATTGACAACCTTGCCTTTGCTGTCTGTTTGCGGTGTAATCAATGGCTTGCCGAGCAAAGACTCCGCTACCGCCCGACACTCTGACAACGACTTCACAACCTTGACCCCACCAGCCTTGCCTCGACCGCCTGCATGAATCTGCGCCTTCACCACCGCCGTCGCTGTCGGCAAGCGCAACATCGCAAACTCCGCTGCCGTCGCAGAAAAAGCTGGGAAACCCATAGGCACAGGCACGCCGCATTGACGTAGGAGTTCTTTTGCTTGGTATTCATGCATGTTCATGCTGCTCTCCGTTCAATCAAGTCATGTGCGGATAACGATAGTCGGTCAATGGCAGGAAATTATCCTTGATCGTGCGTGCCGACATCCACCGCGTTAAATTCCAAATACTACCAGCCTTATCATTAGTGCCAGAGGCACGACTGCCGCCAAACGGTTGCTGACCAACGACTGCACCTGTTGGTTTATCATTGATGTAGAAGTTGCCCGCAGCATAGCGAAGCGCATCAGTCATTTTTGCAACCACACCACGATCGCTTGCAAATATAGCCCCCGTCAAAGCAAAGGGGCTAGTTGTATCACATAGCTCCAGCGTTTCATCAAGCTTATCGTCGTCATAAACATAGACCGTCAGCACAGGGGCAAACAGTTCCTCCTGCATGCTGCGGTATTTGGGGTCATGCGTTTGAATAATGGTCGGACGCACATAATAACCAACCGTATCATCGCATTCACCGCCAACCAACACATCAGCAGTGGTCTTTGCTTCCGCAAGAAAGCCACTGATACGCTGATAAGCAGGCGCAGAGATAACCGCACCCATGAAGTTTGCAAAATCAATTGGATCGCCCATCTTGATTTGAGCAGTCTCTTCGATCAGCTTGTCTTTGATGTCGTGCCAGACACTCGCAGCAATGTAGGCTCGCGACGCGGCCGAACACTTCTGACCTTGATACTCAAACGCACCACGAATCAATGAGTTGATCAAAGTTGGACGGTCTGCAGAACTGTGGGCAAAGACAAAATCCTTGCCACCAGTCTCACCAACAAGACGCGGATAATTGCGATAAGTATTGATATTATTACCAACCTTTGTCCACAGCTGTCTAAATACCTGCGTTGAGCCTGTGAAGTGTATGCCTGCAAGTTCAGGTTGACGTAGCAGGTAGTCTGTAACCTGCACTGGATCGCCAGGGACGAAGTTTATCACGCCTTCAGGTAAACCAGCTTCAAGTAGAAGTTGCATTCCCACCCAGTTTGATAAGGCCGCAGGGTCTGATGGTTTCCACAAGACCGCACAACCCATCAATGCAGGCGCAGCAGCAAGGTTGATTGCCAATGATGTGAAGTTGAACGGCGAAATAGCATAGACAAACCCCTCTAGCCCACGATACTCGCTGCGATTCCAAATTCCAGCTGCTGACGTTGGTTGTTGACGGTATATCTCTTCAACAAAGGCGACATTGTAACGCAAGAAATCGATCAACTCACAAGCGGCATCGATCTCCGCTTGGTAGACATTCTTACCCTGTGCCAACATAGTCGTTGCATTGATCGCAGGACGATACTTGTCTTCCAACAAGTCAGCGGCTTTTAAAAAAATCGCGGCCCGATGTTCCCAACTCAACTTTGACCAAGACTTTTGGGTTCTTACCGCCTGCTTGACTGCTTTCGCAAGATCATTCTCATCAGCATGACTGCATTGTGCAACTACTTGAGCATGCTTGTGCGGTGAGCTTATCTGCACAGGGTTATCGCTAGTTCGCACTTGGTCGCCAATCAACAGCGGCACATTAGTAATGTTTTGACAACGACTCTGCATTTCGGCAAGCAGGGTCTGCTTCTCGGTTGAGCCAGATCGGTATTCCCTTACAGTCGCATTGACAGGTAATGGTGAACAAAAAATAGTCATAGTAAGTTACCTCAAATAAATTTTCGCAATAGCATAATCGCTATCCAAAGCAGTGGGGATCGCCTGTTTAGCACGCGCTAGTTCAAATTGTTTTTACAACCCACAGCAGGCGCGCCCGACACCTCGTGCGATATTGTATCTTTCTATAACTTCACATACAATTGGGAATATCATCAGGAGACAAACATATTTAGCGGGCGACTTACAGATGGATTTGCAAGTGAATACTCTTAAGCACAAACTTTTACCACTACGCTGGTTACTCACAACAACACGAGTAAACAACCAGCCTAGTCGCAGTCGTTTTGTCTACGTATTTTTGCAGATAGGCATCTCTTTGTTGTTTTTTGTAGCGACTTGGATGCTTTACTTTTCTTTCAAAGAATCGTTGGCTGAACTACTGCTTGTCTTGACTGATTCAAAGGATGAAGAACTCGCGATCTTGAGTTCATACACGCGGGAGAGTTTATACCTATTCTTGGTGCTGTTTTGCATTTATCTTCTGTGCTGTGTGCTTATCACAATGAACGCATGTAAACGCAAGTCCTAGCCATAGAGCTGCTAAGGTTACGAATCACGATCTTTGATTGCGGTTAAGGCGGTGCCGAGTTCTTTTTTTTGTAGGGTTTTTAGTAGTGATTTTTTTTGGAAAAGATAACTTAACGAGTCTTTAGCATTCTTGGTAATGTTCTGATATTCGGACGTATGTAGTTCTCTGAATCTGCTCATCATTCTTTGAAAGACTTCATCACGGTCGATATCCGCTCCCGTTGACCACTTGCCTTTATGCATCGCATTGGTTGCCAATGCCACGACACGACTGAACCTTGCCCCCTCTGTGCCTGAACGCCGTGAAGTATCTCGCCGCGTCTTCGATCGCAAACGTTCCATCAACTCTGCATAGGTGTATGAGAGACTAGACTCCACCTCTTTGCGACCCAACGGAGTGTTTTGCACCGATGTCCAAACTATATTCAACACATCACCTTCTCTTAACTCCACCGTCGCCATAAAACCTCCTACCTACCTACCGTCTGTTTCGCCGTCCATGCCGCATAATGCCATCCGCCTGCGTCGCTTGTGCGTGCACTATCATTAAGAGAAACTCGTCCGCTTAGATGCTTTTGATCAGAAAGAAAAATCATCGTTCAAGTAAATAACTAAAGCAATTTGTAAAAGAAAACTCTGAACTGCTAAAACTCTGCGACCGTATTTAGTATTAAGACCAAACAGTGTCAATCGTTTTCAACTTAACAATGCCCACTGCGTTAAATGTGTGTTTGATTAAATTTTTGTGTATCTTTACTAACCTTAATAAATAAGGATTTTATTTCATTTGGTGTTAAAGTTCGGGCACGCCGTGCAGCAAGATTTTGAGCGACGTTAAACCCATACATTTTAGAAATTTTAGCGAGGGTTTTATTGCCAACATGAAATAGCATGTGGGTAAAGCGTTCAAAGTTATACTCTTCAAGTGCAGAATTAAATACTGTCGGTAAAGCAACATAAGACATTACCACCGACGATACTTTTGGTTTGGGGCGAAAGCAGTTCGCTGATACGGCAAACAGTATTTTCATATTAAACAATAACTGCATTAACACCGAAATTCTCCCATAGTCAGAGGTGCAAGGCTTTGCAACTAGTCGCTCGGCAAATTCTTTTTGCACCATAAACAATGCCCGCGGACAGCGCTGATTTTTGAACCACATCAAGATGTCGGTAGTGATACTGTAGGGGAGGTTGCCGACACACAAGGGCACATTAGCAGGCACTGTCTGGGTTAACACATCGGCTTGTAATACCTGCACAGGCGAGTTGGTAAAGCGATCGCTTAACCTCGCAATCAAGCGTGTATCTTTTTCTACTGCGATAATTTTAAAATTTTGCGCCAACAGCGCGGCGGTGAGGTTGCCTGTTCCTGCTCCAATCTCAAAGCACTGTGTTGCCGATGCACCTGATAGCTCGCGCGCAGCCACCGCAATCTTGGCGGTGATATTCGCGTCGATGAGAAAGTTTTGTCCCCAGTGTTTGCTAGGCAGTGGTTAACTCTTGCCGCTAGCGACGTAGCGACTCTTGATACGGGCTGTCTTGCCTGAACGTTGGCGCAGATAGTAGAGCCTTGCCCGTCGCACCTTGCCACGATGCATAACCTCCACCTTGTCGATGTAGGCAGAGCAACAGGGAAATACCCTCTCAACACCGATACCACCAGCGGAAATCTTACGCACAGTGAAAGAAGCTGCCGCCGCGCCCTTGCGATAACGAATGACCACCCCTTCAAACGGTTGGAGGCGAAACTTTGCCTTGTCGCCTGTTCCTTCCCGCAACCGATAGTAAACCCGTACCCGATCTCCTGAACGAAACTCAGGCAATGGCACACGGTTCTTAAATTGTTTGTTCTCAAACGCGGTTATTAATTCAGCACTCATGAAACTCCCCACAGACGAGTGGCTTCATTATCCTCTTGCGATCAGACAATGCAAGCCTAAACGAGCTTCGGGGCTTGTTTAGGCTTGGAGTTTGTCAGGTGCATTTCCCATTTTCGAGCCTTGTGCTAATGCTAGCATACTGTCCACTAAACGAGACATAGAGATCTATATGACACATGTTTCCTGCTAGATCATAGTTGGAGGAGCCTTTGGCATATTTGTTACTTGCCGCTTCCCAACTGCCGTCAGCATCGAGTTCAGCTGACCAAGCACCCATGTAGTCGGTTCTAACACCTTGATGAAATATACTTCCAGCACCATAGGGATACACACAGTAGTTGTGTGCAAGATGCAGCACACCATCGTTTGAATAAGCCCATTCCGCACAAGGCACAGTAGCCCAAACATTAATGTAGGCGTGCTTCTGCAGTATATTGTTTTTAGTAACGGTGATTTCTATCTTCTTGCCACTCACTTGTCTGGCCTGCACTGCGAAACCTTTTTTGATAACGATATCTTTGCTAGCAACGTTAATTGGCTTAATATCCGTATCAATATCTATTAGGCAGTTCTCTCCGACAGCATCACAGCCCTCTTTACGGTAGAATTTCAATTTGGCTGATAATTGGCAGTCTTGGGCACACTCTTCCCTAAATCTCACATATCTGAAAGTCGTGCTCCCTCCATGTAAATGCCAATCATCCTCAAAACGCTTGCTGTAAATAGAGGAATCCTCTGTGGATGCCACGATATTGCCGCTCTTGATAAGATATAGCTCTACCTTTAGGTGATCTAGCGATGATGAGCCACCAAGATCAATCTCGGCAGCCAAGTTAGTAAAATCAAGGTTGCCAGTAAGGACATTGACTTCAAATTCTTCCCCGACATACTTCATCAACTCATTCCCTGACACTTCGTCGCCGTAAAAACTAATGTCTGCAACTACAGGTTGGGGCGTGAGAGTCCTTGTAGGCATCGGACTTATGGGTTGAGGCAGATGACTTGGCGCAACCACAACATTGGCATCTTCCTTTCCCTCGTTGTCTAAACAACCAAACAAGGCAGTGGTTAGCAACAATAGCGTTGAGTTGCGAATCATTTGTAGTTGCCCCATGCCTAGTCCCTTTGCTAGTCCTTTCGGCGTTTTTTTTTTGGCTTTAGTTTTAGTTGGAAGCTTAAAAATTATTTTTTATGCGAGGAGCGTGAGCTTCGCAGACTTCATGCACTCCGATCGAACA
>JAPPIL010000087.1 GCA_028877195.1 Pseudomonadota bacterium | reverse complement strand
AGATGGAAGAGGGGGGAGGTGCGGAGGGGGGAAAGCCCTCCGCATACTAAAAAGAGATGTTAGTCATGCAACAAAGCCGGGGCAACACCAGTGGCAAGCAATGCCTGCATCATCAGCGTAGGTCTAATCTTAAAATAAACGATGCTACCGTGTATTTTTGTGAAAATTAAACGGTATTAGGGTATATTTTTGCAGTAAAGTGGAGCTACAATGTTAAGTGTATGGTTGTTGCTCGTCGTTTGAATTTATCTCGCTTGTTAGCGAAGAAATCGTTCTTTCTCTTCGGCCCTCGCGCTACTGGCAAGTCTACCCTAATCGCACAACAGCTGACACCACAAGCACATGTCATTGATCTTGCTGATTCCAATCAACTATTAGCACATACCAATAACCCAGCTAAACTTGAGGAAGATGTTGCCTACCACAAGCGTGAGTTGGTGGTCATTGACGAAATTCAGCTTCTACCGCAATTGCTTAACGATGTGCAGCGCTTAATCACAGGCGGCAAGCGTTTTTTGCTGACTGGCAGTAGCACTCGCAGGCTACGGCATGGTCGGGCAAATTTATTGGCGGGACGGGCATGGCTAGCGCATCTGTTTCCGTTGGTCAGCTATGAGATCAGCAATTTCAATCTTAATCGCTACCTACACTATGGTGGCTTGCCAGCAGTATACTTTAGCGATGAGCCTGATGAAGAGCTTGATGCTTACATATCGGTTTACTTGCAGGAGGAAATTCGTGCCGAAGGACTGGTGCGCAAGCTGCCTGCTTTTACGCGTTTTTTGCGGGTGATGGCAATCAGTAGTGGCGAAGTGCTGAATATGGCAAAGGTTGCCAATGATGCGCAGGTGGCAGCAACAACTGTCAGTGGGCATGTCGAAATTTTAGAGGACACGCTGCTCGGTGCTTTGTTGCCGCCTTGGGGAGGTTCACAAAAAAGAAAAGCAACACGGACAGCAAAATTTTATTTCTTTGATACTGGCGTTACGCGTGTTTTAGCAGGCTTGACAAGCATTGACCGTAACTCTAGTGCCTATGGTAAAAGCTTTGAGCAATTTATTTGGATGGAGCTGCGAGCGTATCTTTCCTATACGAGGAAGAAACTATCACTCACTTACTGGCGTTCACATCAAGGACATGAGGTTGATTTCCTCATCGGTGAAGAGGTGGCGATAGAAGTTAAAGCCACACGAGTGATTAGCAAGAGAGATTTTAAAGGCTTGCGTGCACTTGCCGATGAAGGCTGTTTTAAGAAATTTTATCTCGTCAGTCATGACAAGCTAAACAGTCGTAGCGGACAGTTCATTGCCATGCATTGGCAAACGTTCCTTGATCAGCTTTGGAGTGATAAGTTGCTTGCTAAACAGTAGAGCATTAGATAGGTAGAGCCAACGTCTGACCTGATAAGCAGACCACGCTGTCGCTGTTTCAGGTCTGGGGCAACTACAGGTGTTTCTCAAGGATCACTACAATAAATTAGAGAGATGGGGGAGGGTATGCAATTTGTTTTAAGCACGATAGCTGTTGTGTTATTTGCTGGCGGTGCATCTGCGAGCGATCAAGGGATTAAGGCATTGTTTCCCGAAGCGGGATTGCGCTACAAGCATTGTCAAATAAAATTAAACACCACTGCTGATGGCTATACGATAAACATTAAAAGGGACTGTCCCTCTAATTACTGCTATGGTGGCCAACTAAGCGCGAGTGTCGCAGTAAATACACATCAGATAGAGGTCTTTGGCAAGACATTGACCAACTATCACAAAATAAACACAGACAACAAAACTACCTTATTAGAAGTTAAGAAGTATGGCAAATGGCTGGAAGAGACATCCATCGGCATTCCACTAGGAGGTTTCGGTAGTCCCGACAGGGTGCTTATCGGTTACTACCAAACTAAATTGGAAATGCGCATCAACAATAGCACAGGTCAGGTGGAAAATTTTAACGCCTACTCTAAAGGCAGTGTGAATTGGTTCAAAGCTCTGCAAGGTGGAATCCTTACGACCGCTCGTGCTTTGCATCGCAGGGGTTCTAAATTCAATCTGGTTGACTGTAGTTTGCCAGGCGTTGAGATGCACAAGACCTTGACCTATATTTTAGAGGGTGCGGTGTCTTTCTACGAAGTTGACAAGAAGCTTACCTCAGAGGAGCGTAAAACTCTAGAAGCCAAGCTACTACAGCTTTTGCCCACAGTTGAAAAAAGCGAGCTGACGGACACGAGTTATTTTGGCAATACACCTTTACACTACGCCGCCCGTATTGGGCTCGTAAACTTCGCACGCCAACTAATTCCAGCTCTTCCTAAAGAGGCCACAAACCGCTATCGACAACGCCTTAACCCGTTAAACTTTCAAGACACAGACGGCTTTACGCCGCTGTATCTTGCAGTCAGGTATGGAGAGGTTGCAATGGTCAAGCTACTTATCGCCACCGACGGTGTTGACCCCCACATTATGGACAACTGGGATAACACACCAATGAAAATTGCTACCGACAAAGCTAAAGAACACTGTGCAGATGATGCCACATCACCAGCCTGCACCGATGCTCAAGAGATCGTCGCAATCTTTAATCAGAGTTAATGCATCTAGGGAATGGGAGATGTCAATGCACTTCCGCACCTAATCGCGTAACTGAACTATAAAATGGGGGGAGGTCATTATATGTTCACGAAAATTAAAAGCTTGTATGAGTGTGCAAAAATTCTTGAAACTTCCCCGCCTCGATCGCTTGACGACAATCGTGCAGCAAGCGCAGGTAGAAACATAGGTTATGCAAACTCAATAGGCGCATGACTGAAACTTCACCTGCTTTGTAGAGATGATGCAGGAAGGCGCGGGAATAAGTCTTACAAGTGTAGCACACACAGTTAGGGTCAAGCGCTAAATCGCTTTGGCGATGACCGCTGTTTTTGATGTTTAGTCTGCCTTCAGATGTGAAAGCCGTGCCGTTTCTGCCGTTGCGAGTGGGCATCACACAGTCAAACATGTCCACCCCCAGCGCAACACTTTCCAACAGGTCAAGCGGTGTCCCCACTCCCATCAGGTAACGGGGTTTAGTCGGGGGAAGTTTCTCGCAGCAAACAGCCGTCGCCGCTCGCATTTCAGCCCGTGTTTCACCGACTGATACACCGCCGATCGCATAACCCTCAAAATCTAAATCAATCAGATAATCGCAACTCTCCCGCCGCAAGTCTGCGAACACTCCTCCTTGCACGACTGCAAACTGCTTGAGTTGTTGGTTGCTTCGGCAAGATCGTGCTATTTGCGCCCAACGGTGTGAGAGTCGCATGGATTTAGCAATTATCTGCTTGTCATGCGAGTAGGGCGGACATTCATCAAGCACCATGTGAATGTCGCTGCCAAACTCTTCTTGTAGCTGCACTACCGTTGCTGGTGTTAACGCAACTTTGCGCCCATCGATATGGCTACGAAAGACCACGCCATCGTCGTTCACCTTACATAGAGAAGCTAAACTGTAGAGCTGGAAACCACCGCTATCGGTAAGAATCGGTTTTGACCAACGACAAAAGCGATGTAACCCACCAGCATGCTTGATTGTCGCAAGCCCTGGACGGAGCGAAAGATGGTAAGTATTGGCGAGCATGATCTGTGCCCCAATTGCATGTAAGTCCGCAGGGACAAGGGTCTTGACGATACCTTGCGTGCCAACGGGCATGAAGCAAGGAGTATCTACTTTGCCGTGTGCAAGCGTTAATCTCCCTACCCTTGCCGCACCATCACTAGCAACAACTTGAAAAGGCATGCTTAATTTATCCCTTAAAACCGCAAAGATAAGCTTCCCCGCACAGGAAACCCATATAACAACAAGGCAACCATAGACTACAAGACATTAAATCCCTGCTATAAATCAATTGACAATACCGCCAAGGTTTTTATACACACCTTTGACCGTTATTAAATCAGATTGGAGAAATGTATCATGAACAGGAATTTAATCGGCATTATACTGGCATCGGCACTGTTGCTGCCGACCGTTGGTAGTGCCCAGAGCGGTAGTATCGCTTCGCTATTCAAGGGTGCAATCCCGCAAGTGAGCAGTCATGTGTCCAAAATAGCAGCAAATGGCAAAGGATTGGCGGTTAAGGCTGTCTGTCTTGCATCAGCTTGTATGTTAGCCTTTACTGTGCCCGATGCAGGTGCAGTTGAGCCAGCACCCGCAAGTGTATCAGAGCAGGCGACGTTCTTGGGTGAGGAGATCAAAACAAACTGGTGGATTGGCACAGGCATGTATATGGACAATAGCGGCAAACTCATCACGACCAGAGTTGGAACACAATTGGAGGTAGGCGACCTCAAGTCGTATATGACCGTTGCCGTCCGCACGCATCCCGACATGATTGATGGCATTGATGCTATAGATTCAAAGACTCGCCTGTATGCAGGATTTACCAACACTGTGATTGCAGGGGAGACGTTTTCATATTTGGTCAGTGATAACAATCTCTTTGTCAATGGCGATCGAACTATCTTTCACACCGCCCGCAATTACTTACTTCAGCACAGTTTTGATGGTCTAGGGGCTAATGTAGAGTTGGCACTGCTTGGGCATGAGTATACCGATCCAAACGCTTGGCAAACCCTTGAAGATGCTCAGACGATGCGCATTAACAATGCTTCGCTTTTTCGCACGAACATTACCTTCGCCAATTTGATTGCTTCTGATTTGATTAAAGTCGGCGCAAAATTCAACGCTTCGCTCGGTGCTGGCGACATCGGCATTGCTAAACTCGGTGAAGTCTACCAAGCTGAACTTCTCGACTGGGCTGGCGGTGATGATGTTGAACTTGTCCATAATCTCCTAACTCGTGGCAGTGCTGACCTTTCTCTGCGCATAGGGCAACACTTGACGCTAGGGACAGGCGTTGATGTTACACGCACAATCGGTGGTGCGGTGGAGAATAGCAGGGCAGTTGGCGGTAATTTTGACATTACCCGACGCATAATCCGTGCCAGTGCTGAAGCCGACATACTGCCGCAGCATGGCATCACCTTCACATACAATGGCGAGTGGTATAAACAGACGATTGACAGTTCCATCTGGCAGGTGGATGGGTCAGAAGATTTTGATCTCATCTCACGCGGTATCTTCGGGAGAGCGACGGTCAATGTAAAGTATTGATTTGCGGGGAGAGCGTTAGTCGCTCTCTCGTAAACAGAAAAACAAATCAACCCAATATCTTCTTTAAATCTTGAACTTCTTTGGCATCGCGATGTGCGAGGTCTCTGATAAACACAAAGTATGGCGTAATACTTGGGGTGGCACGTTTGATTTGAAAGTAGTAATCAACTACCGCCTTTGCCGCCCCCTCTTCTTCCACAAAACGCGCCAAGTCAACGATACCGATGTTGGCAGTCGGAGTAGATAGAATCAAATCGACGCAAAAACTATTATCACCGATGTTCACGCTATAGTGGCTCTGGGTGCCATTGAGCGCAATGATTTCATTGATAATTTTCTCTAGCAATTGCCCGCTATAGCGTCGCCAAGGCGAAAAATTCGGGCTAGGTTGGTCAACACGGGTGCGTAGGACACGCTTGGTTTTTTGCCGCATGTGGGCAAGATACGTAGACCAAAGATAATCACAGATCGTTGACTTGCCGTGATTAAGTTTAGCGAAATCCTTATGTAAATAGTGGTAAGCACGCTTCTTTGGGCGACTCATCAAAACATTCAGTTCACCCTTGCGTTTATCCTCCTCATCACCCTGTCTGAAGGCGAGCATATTGCTTTTACTGACATCCCAAAGATAAAAAATATAATCCCGCTCCTTGCCCTGTAAAGCTGCTCCCGCCCCGTCCAGAACATCATTGCCACGGTTGAGTTTTCGCAACCATTCTAGTTTTTTGGCTTTGATGTAAGGTTCATTCTTGAGCAAAAAATAACAGAGGGCAACATCAGTATCCAGACAGATTTTGCGTTTTTCTTCACGTTCAATCTTGCGAATATTTTTTTCAACAAAAGCAAAGAAACGATCAACCATATCGGTTTCAATGCCCTTATATGCACCGCGTGTCGCACGGGTGCTGGAAGCTTCATCTGCCTCGCTGTAATCTAACACGACGGCATTCTTCTTGCCCCACTGCATGGTCTTCAGGGCGTTGTGATAAACATAGCGGTTAGAAAAAGAAATAATATCGGGCGGGCAACGATAGTGTTCATCAAGCATCACCGATGCCTGCTTGATTTGTTTGATCAAGCCAAAGATATTTGAACCACCACCCTTCAGTGCTTGTCCTTGCGTCATGCGTAGATGCTCATCCAAGCCAAATTCCGCGAACAGATAATCATCAAGCGCTGAATTTTTTGCTAACACGGTTTGCTTATCATCGCCGACCACCAGTAATTTTGAGGCACGAAACAGCAGAGGCAAGGCATCATCAACACGGCATTGCGTTGCTTCATCAACGATGACCAAATCAAAAATATTTTCTGCACATGGAAAGAGGAATGACACCGCTTGCTTGCGACATACCCAAACGGGGAATGTTTGCATAAGTTTCTCGCGCAAATCATTGAGGACAGGCATCGCCATGTCAAGCGAGTCGTAGTTTGCTAACCCTCCGATCAGTGAGTTGATAATCGTCATCGCACTTGGCTGGTTGCGAGAAGCAAGGTGCGCCGCGCAAGCAATGCCTTGTAGCTTTGCGGCGAGGTGTATTTTGACGAGCTGATCGCGCTGTTGTTGCTGATCGCTAATTGCTAAGAGAATATCGTTGATAGTTTCTTTTTTCTTGGCATCAGTGTCTTTGCTAAAAATATCATAAGCTAAACAACAGGACTCATCGGAGTTTAGATGCTGATGAATTTTGTTTAGCTGGAGGATTATCTGATGGTCTGCTTTCTGCAGCAAGAGCAGGTGATTGTTGAGGAGACGTTGAAAAAACTTCAGCTCTTTTGCTATCGGATAAGCGAAGAAAGCTTTGATAGCGATCAGTATACGCAACCACTTGGGTTTTTTATCGGAGAAACGTTTTTCCCAACGGTTTTGGATAAACTTAACGACGTGATTTTGTTTCATACAGAGATGAATCAAATCAAATTTTTCTCTGCTCTTGGGTTTGGTGCGCAACAGTTTGTTTACATACTGCTTGGTGCTGACCAGCTCGGCGTGTTGGCTGCTGGCTTTGTGCGACATACTAAAGAAGCCATACAGCTTCGGGAATTTGCGCAATCTCTTGCGTAGTTTGATAAACTCACTGATGAGTTGGGCATTATGTTTGGGTGTATTCGCTTTGCTCAACCCACTGAAGCGCATAAAGCTTAAAATACTTTGAATGTCTTTCTCGGTCGTCTCATAGTATTTGCGGGCGACGAGATTGTCTTCTAAACGTCTGTCGAGTTTTTGGTGGAGGCTAGCAATCTCAGCGTCTATTTGTTTTATTTCGGTTTCGCTGTCCTTTAACGACTCTTGTGCTTCAATTTCTTTAGTAGCGACAAGCATTTTCTTCAAACTCTTGCTCCAAGAGTTCATGCCTGTGTCTGATGTCGGAATGGTGTCAACGACCTTGATGCCTTGAGCAAGAACTTCGTCTATATGGTCGGTGTAGTCATCTTTAGCAAAAATATCGTGGCGCAGTTTTTCCATCAAAGCTTGAATCGCACTCTGCTGTTCACTGATGATAAGGACTTTGCGGTCTGTGCAGATGTAATGAATCAATAGCTGTAAGATAGAATGGGTTTTGCCTGTGCCAGGCGGCCCCTCAAGTAAAACAAAGTTATGTTCATCAAGCTTTTTGATTAACAAACGAAAACTTTTGCTCAATGCCGCAGGCACGAACACCGTTCGCGCTACTGATGGTTTTGATAGCGTTGATGTTTCAGGCGACAGAAAATTACCAAGGTTAGAGTCATAGAAACGTTGCGGGTATTCGTGTGCGATCTGTAGAATGCTTGCTAAATCATTTTCTAAACTTGATGCGATCATCGTTTTTTCTTTGATGCCGCGGTAGAGCAAGACATCGTTGAGATTTATTTCTGCGCCGATGGTCTTTAAATCAAACAGAATGCCGCCATTGCCGCTTTCTTCAGGCGAACCGAAGAGGATTTTACGAACTTGGGTGAAGATTTCTTCATGGATAGGCAGTGTGCGTGCCAAGTAGATGCGGTTTGGTTGATCTTTGATGTTCATGTGTTGAGCGAGCAGGGTATTGAAAAATGTGCCGATAGCATCAACCGATTTGCGTTTAGAAAAATGTTCAAATAAATGCGCTAATGCGAGGTGATTGAGATAGAACATGCCGTTTTCAGTCGGGTTGATGATGATTTCTTTCCCTGATTCACGGATGCCGACCTTCATGTAGTAGAGTGGAAATTTAAATGTTTTGAGGACATTGTTATGTTTAAAGACGCAATCAACGATTTCAAAGCCCAACAAAAACTCGCCATGCCGATCGGACATGATAAAGCGTAGAAAATCGCTAAACTCATCGGTGTTTAGTTTACATTGGAAGTTCGGGGTTGCGAATTTTTTTACTTCGTAGGCTGATAAAGGCATCCGAAAGTATTTAGGCGAGGATTTGGATTCTTCTTGCGGTTGTGGTGTCTGATCAGGTTCAGCATCACTGTATGCAAAGAGTTCGTTGTAGTTCACTGCCGCGGAACTGCTGGTGTATTTTTCTGCTAAACGTGATTTGAAAAAATTATTAGCCTTTTGTTGAGTGGGCAGTTCAATCAGCGGTGCGGGTGTGTCGTCGGTTTTGATACTTGTTGGCAAGGTTTTGGTTTTCTTGCGCCGATAGTAAGGTTCTTGAGAAGATAAAATATCAGTGCGATAGAGGAGTTTGCCTGAAATCTTATCCGTTCTTTCAGTGAAGCTAAAGCGAAACAGTTGGTGATAATTTATCAGTCGTATCAGCAGATCGTTAGGGTGGTAGAGTTTTTTGTGGTAGAGAAGTTTTATGATGCTCTCAATTGCCGCAATGCTGAAGGTCATGAACCGCACGGTGTTTGTCTTTTCATCTAGCTCTTGAATTAAGTATTCGCCTTGCTCGTTAATCTTCTGTGAGATGATAAACTTTATTTGCGAGCGATAGACGACCTTTACTTCAGGCAAGGGGCGCTTATCTAAATACGAGCGTTCAAGTTTTTTACAGGCATAGCGGAAACGATCAAGGATGTAGCGTTTGATATGAATTTTCTCACGCTTGGCTGTGTTCTCAAAGACATAAACATGAAAGCCAAACTCATCTTTGAAGCGATAAATGCGAAACTTATTATTAAAGTTGTGGCGCTTGGTTAAACCTTTGGCTAATGTTTTCTCTATCGCATTGTTGTCCATATCACCTCACCAACAACGATACTCTGCGGTTCTGTGCTCGTGCTTGCGCAAGCTTCAAACCAGTTTTGTTGGCGATGTCGCTAATCGGTTTGTTGCTCGCATAGCCAACGACACGCAAACGCTTTTTGTTGAACCCCAGTCGCATCAAGTAGCGCACGACGGTGCTCGCACGTTTGCCACTCAATGACCAGTTTGTCTCAATATCGCCATCCGTGCTAACCGCGTAGAAACTGCGGTCATCGGTATGTCCTTCAACATCAATGTTATATTTTGAGCGCCTGATTTCTTGTAGCAGAGGGTGAATACGCCGCAAGGCATGGCGTTTGAGTCTAGCGCTTGCTGTTTCAAAGAGTGCTGCTACCTCAAGATTTAAGCGAATGCCATCTTTATCAAGATGCACCGCAACACCCTTATCTTTCGCAAGGGTTTGAAGTTTCTCTGCTAGAGCCACCAGCGTATCCTTTGATGAACCAGTTAAAGTGGTCTTGATTTGTTCAAAGGGGAAGGTGTCTATTTTGCTGATACTGATGAGCATGATAAAGAACACACAAAGCAAGACCATCAAGTCGCTAAAACTCAAGTAGAAGGCGTTGCCTTGATTTTCTTTGCCAAGGTTTTGTAAATCACTCAACTTCATAAGCGTTTACTTTTTTTAGTTGAACTGTTGATATGCGACGTTCCGAGCGTTTAAGCAGAATTGCGACCTTGTTCAATAATTGCTTATAGGCTTCCAAGAAAATTACATTATGATGTTCTACACGCCCAGCAAGAGGCGTAAACACTAGCGAGCCGAGGGCTGTGCCATACACAGTAGTTAGCAAGGCAAGCGACATTGATGACCCGATGGCTGTTGGGTTTTCCAGCGATCTCAATACAGACACCAAGCCGAGCACCGTCCCGAACAAACCCAATGCTGGTGAGATGGACGCGGCTTTGTTGAGAAGTGATACAGCCATCTCACGTTCAACATACTCATCGGTGATACGTGCCGTAACGAAAACATCAATCTCTTCGTAAAGCATGCCCTTGTGATACATGTAGATGACATCGTTGAGGATGTCGCCATCAAGAAATTCACCCTTCCGCAACTCATCGAGGCGGGTATCGTGAAGAATTGCGTCATCAAGTTGTTTTAAGATTTTGACTAATGACTTGTCAGGTGTGCCAAGTAGTGATTTCAAAACTATTTTTAAGGAAGTAAAGTTAGATGAAAAATCAAATTGAAACAACAGGACAAAGATAGTGCCACCGATAACGATGACCAAGCCGCGCATATCTAACATGTGTTGAATGGAACTCGCTTTGCCTGCGGTGAGAAAGACAAACCCAAGACCAGCAACACTCAAGAGCAAAGCGAAGGGGTCAAACCTTTTCTTCGGTATCTTAAGGTAAGATTTTGCTTTTAGTTTATCCATCGGTCAAGCGCTCGTTTTATCATGGTTAGTGTAGATGTTGGATTTAGCGACGCTTTCATACATCAAATCGGTGAATGAATTTTCCGCACTGGTCAGTCTTACAAACCTGATTACGTCGTGCTGGTGAAGGTAGGCAATAACTTTCTCGCCACGTGTGAGAGTCTCAAGATAGGTGCGATCGCTATCGTTGAGAGCATGAAAGAGGTAGACATCTCGGCTTTTTTCATCACGCAACTTGATGCTGTCATCCGCAATACTTAAGACAGTGCACAGCGACTTGTTGAACTCTTTGAGGTTGTCGCCGTAGAGAAACATGGCGATAACATTTTTGTGTGCGTCTATCTTGATGATTGCTAGTTTAGTCGTTTGTGGGACATGTTCACACAGTGCCATACTTGCCCGAAAGCTCATGTTCTTACTGCGCAAGAGCACATAGCGATCTTTGAAGGATACCGACTTGATGCGAGCGAACAACATGTCAGCTGGCAAAGTGTTTTTGCTGGCGACTGCGATTTCGTGCGAGGATTTTAGATAGGAGATGGTGCTAGTTAGGTGCTTGACTTGTTTTTGCAGGGTGCTGTTTGCGTTTTCCAGTTTG
>JAPPIL010000162.1 GCA_028877195.1 Pseudomonadota bacterium | reverse complement strand
CTCCTGCACCGTGCGCCAAACACTGTTTGAGAAGTCGCGATGGTGAGTGAAGGCAAACTGATTATTGCTACGTAATGCTAACGGTGCGTGCTTGAGGGCGATGAGTGCCGCTTCAATCGCGATCGTGCCGCTGCCACACATGACATCTAACAACGGTTTTTGCCCATGATAACCGATCTTTAGCAGAATGCTCGCAGCCAAAGTTTCTTTCAACGGTGCTGGGTGAGCAGCTGCACTCCCGCCTCTAAACCCACGCTTATGCATGCTCATGCCTGAGGTGTTGATGCTGATGATGCACTTGTGCTGTTGGTTGTAGCCGCTAATTACGATATGGGGGTTGTCCAAATCAACTCGCGGTTTGGGCAAGCCATGTCTTTGACAATAGGCGCAAATTGCTAGACGAATTTTTTTACTGACCACCTGCGCAGGTAAACCACTACCACTACGGTCAGCGTCGATGCCATCGACACGAAAGGTGAGGTTCGCTGCCAATATCTCCTGCCATTTGATACGTAGGCATTGCCGATAAATATTATCTTCAGTTGGCATACGGATAACCTTGATGATGCGCAGTAATGCACTGGCGGTGCGCAATTTCAAATGGGCGGCATAGAAAGTAGCGAGGTCAGCACTGAAGTAAACTGCACGGAAATCAGCGACGACATCCTCGGCTCCCAGTTCGTCTAGCTCCGTGCACAACACATCCTTGTGCTCATCAGGGCAGATGGCGATATACCTATTGCGTGTGGGCTGGTGATTATTGTCTGTGTGGTTATGGTTCATAAGTAAAAAACATCAATAGCTATTTCCCTTTTTATTTGCGGAGGGTGTTAGTTACTCTACGAGCGACTAACATTCTCCCGCATATTAAAACGTCTGAACATAAGGACGACGTTGCACTTGGAAGATTTTCAAGAGGTAATTGCGGATACGTTCTAAATTCAACGTTGCGATCCGTTCATCAACCTCCATGCGTTGCATGAAACGCTGGATAGTTTTAGCATCCAATGGATCGAATTTGTTAGCAATCTCCTCGCCGATGGCATTGAGCGCTTTGATCTGCTCGACGGACAGGTCTTGCGCATTTTGAATGTTTGATAAATTTTTGCGCCACTGCGTGTAGGCTTGATGCCGATGCTTGAACAGACCGTCCAGTATCTGCATGCGTTCAGTAAAAGCTAAACGTTCAGGATGGCTGTTGGCTTTCATGACCGCATCGATGTCCGCCATATCCATCTTCCGAAAGATTGGACGCTTCACCCGTGCCAGTATCTGACGATAAGTGCTGATCGGGTCGTCAAGGTCGCCAACCAATTTACTTGTCTTCAGTTGCGCCACCCCCCGCATGATCAAAGCCGCATACGAACCGAACAACACTGACTGCACAAGCGCCTTGTTGCGCACATGCCGATAACCACCGTTGCGAGAAATATAGTAGCGATACGCATCCGATTGCCCTAACAATATCGAGACACGCAAATCATGCAGTTGCTTGCGTAAAGGCAATACCCTCGCCAACGACTTGTCAACCGCTGCCAAATAAACCGTTGCCCCCAAGCCACCAAAGACCGAAAAAAAATACAGCAACGAAGTTGTCTTGGGTGTAGATACCTCATGTAAAGTCGCCAAAGTTACGCCAAAGATACTGCTGACCAACGCCACATAATGCATCAACGGCACTGTTGGCACTTGGCGCTGATAACGCACGTCGATCAAATCTAAATGATAGTTATTGATACTGAAGAACTCTGGGTAATTGACCATAAACTCCGCAAAAGTTTGACTCTGGTTGTTGATCAAAAAAAGAGCAAAATCCTCTAACGGTTGCGTCTCATACATCTCCTGCAACATCGCCAACCGCTCTTCAAACATACGGTTGATAGCCAACAAAGTCCTGCGCATACTCGCCGCCGAAGGTAGCGTTAGCTCCCGCCAAGCAGTAGCATTAGCACGACTGATATGCGAAGTAAGAATGACCCGAAACGGCGTGTCCATCAGACTATCATAGCTCTGTAGAAGCTCACGCTGCGCACGATGTAAGTTAGCAGCAGATACTTTGCGCGCCGCTCGCACTTTAGCGTGTTGGTAATTCAGCTTCCCCACTTCCTGCTCTAATGCCACCATGAGCAACTCTAACGACTCCCAGCCCTGTTCACCTTGCTGGGCATCAAACTCATAACCCTCGGTCGCCAACGTCCAGTCGATGAACGGAAAATAGTGGCGATAATAGCTGGCAGCATAACGCAACGACTTGACCGCCTCCTGATACAACAACTCATAGTAGCGATTATTGTCGCGGCGCGGCACACGAACAGCCTCTACGCGGCGCAAATCAACGGCGGCGATAGCATCAAAGGTCAAACGATAGTAGTTCCAATCCAATAAACTAACACCCTTCGCAAGGATGTTCAGACGATAAAAGTCAAGATAAAGAGAAAGTTTCTTATACACTCGCAACAGCTCGACATGTTCAGCCGCCGCGTCGCTAGCAGTTACACCTGCATCGCCACCTAGTAAATTAGCACGCTGTAAGAACTCCTCGACCTCACCTCTCAACGCCACAAGACCCTGATAATCAAAGACTCCAAAAGCCGCCCGACAACGTGCCAGCAGTTGCTGATAATCATCGTCTCTCTCACCTTGATGTTGACCGTCAGTAGCATCAGCACCACCACTCACACACACTAATGCCGCCACTAAAACAAAAGTCAGTGCGACAGCCCATGCCTTGCTTGTTAATTTAGCGCTCACGCTTGGTTTGTTATGGATTAAATTCATACATCTAATAAAATTCACGGCAATACTATTCTATTCATTGCTTATATCAAGATATTTCAATGACTCGCTAAATTCATCCATATCACCACCGATAAAATCAAACATCCTGCTCTCCGAGTTGTCTTTGATACCTTTGACAAGATAATACTCGTCGTCTGATTTCATATCGGGTCTTTTGTAAGCGTTAGTGGCATCCTTGAGCCGTATCCAAATCCATTGCCCAAACAGACTGTTAGCATTGTTAAGCACGAAGTGTAGCCCTTCACGGTTGCCAAAAGAACGCCGCACCTCCCGCAAAAACTGCGAGCGAATGTTAGAGAGTGTGCCGATATAAACCGCACCGAATACCGACATCGTTAGGATATTGCGCCATGCATCCCGTGATGTTGTCTCCCCCTTACTGACCTTGCGCAATTCAACCATCGACACCGCAGGCAACGTCCCCGCAAAACCGATACTCGTAGACTTAAAACTCAAGTCATGCATCACTTTCGCTCGTTCTTTCAGAGACATCACCGTGTCCCCATGTTTGTTCTTAAAAACACCTTTAAAGACCGTCGGTTGCCGACCGAAATTTACCCACGTCAACATCACTGAAATAAAGATAGAGGAAATATAATCGACCGCCACTTGATCCAAATTGTAGCGAATGTCGCTGCCATAGTGCTTGAATTCCATCAACGTCAAATACCCTAGCGATGTCCCCGAACTATTGAACAGATGCCGAAAGTAATGGTTATCAGTGCGTAATTTGATCGCCTCCACCAGTTTCTGGCGATCAACAAAACGATAAAGCGTGCGGTCAAGGATCTTCGCAGGCACACCCGTCGCTTTACTGATAACCTGTAAAGCATAGTTGATATGTCTGTTCGTCGAAGTAATTGTGCCTGCCCGCAACCCACGCCAAGTTGTTTTCACCGCTTCCTTGCCGCGATTCAGCTGCAAACGAAAAGAAGATTTGACCGTATCACGGCGGTTAGTGATAAATTTCGCAATGCTGGTATCCTTCACCAACACATAAACATCATCAAACATCCCCAGTTTATGCATGTAGGCGAGATCAACCCCAATCAACAGCAGTGCTAGTGATACCCCATAACCACTGCTACTATTCGCTCGTTTCGCCTGCTGAAATTCCTCCCAGCTAAAGTGGTCATAACTACTCCCCGTAAAAGTATTGACCACATGGTCGTTACTAGGCACAGTGCGCAAGTAATTGACCAACTCATCGTAAGCATAGACAGTTCCACCAACTAACCAAGCAATACCAGCAAAACGTGCAGGTTTTTTGATCAATGGCAATATCTTTGCTGCACTCGCTAAACCCACAACCCCACTCGCAAGCGAAACCGCAGCAGCGTAGCGCCCCCGCTTCTTCGCTCCTATCGCCTCTTGCTGGTGATACTTGCGAAAATGTTCAAACTGGGCATTAAAATCAATCACTGGATCAAGATAACCGTAGTCAACTCGCACCTTCTCCCATAAACTCTGGTTCTGCGTCAAAGCCAGCAAATGCCTCGCCCCATAGTGAAAATGCACGTCTTTGCCAAGTGCTGCTAAAGCTTTAGAATTTGCCCGCAATGCCCGCAACAAGGCCAAGTCCACATAGTTGCTGATTTTGGGAAAGACCCGTTGCCGCAACTCTTCATCGTGAAGCAAACGTTGATGCGCTACCCGTAAATCTGCTGCAAATCCCCGCGGCCACGGCACATCCGCACCACTGCTGTAATCAGACTGCAACGGTGCTTTCAAGGATGGAAAGCCCACTTTTTCCAACTGCCGATAGATGAGCTGATAAAGAGGTGCAGAACGAGAATCATACTTCACCTCTATCCGCAAAATCATGTAGCGAGATAACAGTTCCTCCCGCAACAACTGCAAGGAAGCAATGATCTCTTTGCTCGCCGCCATAATCTTACGTTTACAACTGCTCGCTTGCGTATCCTGAAAAAGAATTCCACCCGTAGCACTGTCGCTACATTCATCTGGTAGTTTGCTCTTCCACAAGTCATAACGAAAAAAAGCTTGATACCGATCAAGCTTACTCATCACCACCGCCAACTGCACCAAGCCATGCAGTAGCTTGCTGCGCAACATCGGTGAAAATTCAATCGATTCGGTGTAAAGGTTAGAAATACTTTGATAAATCTCATACAGCGGATTCTTCACTACCAACGCTTTACCACGCTTCTCAACAACCGCTGCACTGATGTCAATACTGTCAGGATGGCAATCCTTCAAATAAAGCTCACACGTCCGCCGATCAAACGTAAATGCTAAACCCTTATCACTCGCAACCCGCCGCGCCCGCTCCAAACCACCAAGAAAAAACTTTAACTCCTCACGCGTCTCCAATAACTCCTTCAACATCGTATTACGCAAAGCATACACAACATACTCCTGCGCATGTTTACCATCAACCGCCCGATGATACCTATCTAACACCTTCAATTGTTGCTGATCTTCAACTATGAGTAGTTCAGGCGATGCACTAGTGTCTTCAACTTGCGGGCTATCTTTGGCCGACTGTTGCTGATCCTCGACTGTCAGTAGTTCAGGCGATGTGTCAATGTCTTCAACTTGCGAGGCAATCTCGCCCAGTGCTAGCGATGCCCAGCAAGTGAACAAGACACAAAAGAGCCTTATATGCAGCGATTGGCAACAATAATTGATAAAACACCCCTGTATTGAGAGGTGCTTTATACTATTTTTTGCGGAAATTTAAAATCACATCTATGCTACTGATATTACTTGCCTTTATCGTAGCAACGGCTCATTTCTGTGTGGATTTCAGTCTGCAGTTCTGGCGGTGCAAGCTGTTTGAAACGTTTGAAGTAATCGCTAGCCTCACCGCGCAAGCGTCGTTTGTCGAGGCCGTAAATGCTTGAGAAATGAAAATTCTCTAACTGTTGCGCATTAGCGAAAGCGGCAAGCAAAGCACACTGCTTGGTGGTCAGGTGCGACTTGTTCTGGGCACGCTGACGGTCTTCCGCGGCGAAGGCCGATTCGCAAAACATTACCGTCGTGCGATGATGAAGTTTTTGCACCTGCTTGAGGTTATGCCAGTTGAACTGTAAATCAGTCAGATAGCTGACCGCAAATTCTGGTTGCGGGATAAGCAACTGGTCGCGCAACCAGCCGAGTTTAAACTCCTTGTCGCCAACATTGATGATATTATCAGCCGATGCATTAGCAGCAACCTGTGCTTGGAGGCGTTTTATCCATTCTCCCGCTTTAAGGTCATGCTTGTCTAAAGCCTCACGCCGCACCCGATAACGCTGCGGAAACGACAAGCGATAAGTCGCAACAGGGATGCCATGATCAACCAATGCAGCATAGACTTGGCTGCCATCAGCAAAGGTCGTAACAGCACTAGCAGCTGGCAACTCCGCCACCCTGTCCAACCTAAAACCCGTAGCTTGGTCGACGAAGTGGAGACGAAAAGAACGGATAAAATCAGCACCGACCTCGTGCAACAAAAAGTTTATCTGCCCCTTGACGAGAAGATTCCACGTATAACCTGCTAATTTACCTCTGATGTTCGCAACGATGCCAGGTGCTCCGCATATTTCAATCTCGCGATGGTGCGGAACATAAGCACGCAGCAAACGATCAAAGCCAACAAAATGGTCGATATGAGTGTGGGATACATAGACATGCCTAACCTTCAGTAGTTTTTTGATCGCCAAGCGGTCGATACTACCGATGTCAAAAAGAAATGCCTCACCCGTGCGAAAATTAAAGGCATGAATGACAGGATCGCCACTCCTGCCATTCGGAAAACAAAATTCTATTCCCTCATTAGGATAGGTTAATCCTCGTTGAATAACTATACCTCCAGTTATCCTACTCTGTGTCGTGCTTGCGCTGCCAGCACTGTGTTTTGTAGCAGTGCCGCGATGGTCATTGGCCCGACTCCGCCAGGCACAGGGGTAATGTAGCTAGCAACTTCGGCAACATCAGGATGAACATCGCCGACCAGTTTGCCCTGCTGCCGATTGATACCAACATCAATCACTACCGCGTCAGGCTTGAGCCAGTCTTGCCGCACTAAATGCGGAACACCCACCGCTACTACCAATACATCGGCTGTCTTTGCTAGGAGCTTTGGCTCAACACTGTGCGAATGCGTATGGATAAGAGTCGCATCAGCCTGTAATAACAATTGACTGATCGGCAAACCAACTAACGCACTACGACCGACGACCATTGCGACTTTGCCGCGCAGCCGACAGCGGTAATGATTAAGCAGTTGCATAATGCCAAGCGGCGTGCAGGGTATCAATAACTTTGGTTTGAGTAGCGCTTCACTCGGATAAGGTAATACTTTCGCACTACCTTGCTTGCCGCTCAAGAGTAAGCCTTGATTTTGCGGGCTTAAGCCATCGACATCTTTAGACATCGCAATTGCACCCAATACCGTCGCCGTATTGATATGTTGCGGTAGTGGCAACTGCATGAGAATAGCATCGACGCTGGTATCGGTGTTCAACTCTGAAATCTTGGCAAGCAATTGCTGCTCACTCGTCGTTGTTGGCAAACAGATGTCTTGGCTATTTATCCCTACACGTTGACAAGCTTGATGCTTGCGGCGCACATAGACTTTACTCGCATACAGGTCGCCAACTTGAATGACCGCCAAACTTGGCGGTGGCTTGCCAGCATTGGTGAGATCCGCAATCTCGGTGCGCAAACTCGTTTCAATCTGCGTCGCTAAACTTTTACCATCAAGTGTCTGTGCCATAGTTATCCTATCACGCAACTAATGATGTAGCCGATGCCCGCTCAAGTGCAGAAACGCCCCCGCCATGAACGCCAGCAGCCCGTAATGCCAAGCCATCGGAATTGCGGTAATAAAATTAAACTGCACGAGATAACCACATAAGTTGCTCAACGCTAACAAAACCAGTATCCCCCATGCTAGTTTGTTGCTGGAATTGCGCCAGACGGCAAGTGCTACTGGTAGCTTATGTAAAACGAGAAATATAGATGCATGTGCGTCCATCCCCATCGGAGCATGTAAAACAGAGACGATCATCGCACCATCCATATAGTTATGAATAATCAAACCAGCAACGACCAACACCCGACTAGCTATGTGCACCTGTGGCACACAACGAGAAAATAATTTTTCAATCGCTGTAGGAACAACGATGCCCAGTAAACAGATAAGGATTGCCACCCAACCCAAACCATGAACACACTCTGGTATGATGTGAGCAATAACCAGCACTGCTATCAATACATCAAAAACCACCGCCATGCGTGCTGATAACCTCTGCCCCGCAATCCTATCCAACACAGGTGCGACAAACATAATTAACGTGCTTGCTAATAACCAGCCTGACATAACTTTTTCCTCAATAAGCCATTGTATGGGGCGCTAAAAAAATTCAGAAAGCTTATGCCTAACATAGAGCTTGCCTGAATTTCATTCTAACAGGAGAGTCAATCCTGCACGAGTGAGTGAAACATCTGCTCTAGGTCGCTATACTTTTCTTGGAGCAACAGCAAGGCATACGGACACAGGAGTTCCGCAACTTGCGCACGCACATCAGTATTGGTGCGCAGGACAAGGCGATAGCTACCCGCCGCGGTCGCTTGCCAATCAACCTGCTCAACCCCTGTTAGAGCACGAAGTTGCGCCATCACAGGCTTGGGGTCAGCTCGAACTTCACACTGTAGCGAGGTTGACTTGCTATCCCGCAACGATGACAGTTTACCCGCATGTAAAACTAAAATACGGTCGCATGTTTTAGTTATCTCCGACAAAATATGACTTGCAAGCAAAACGGTATGCTGCTGACGCAATGACTTGATCAAGTCGCGCATCGCAATGATTTGCACAGGATCAAGCCCATTGATCGGTTCATCAAGAATGAGCACGACTGGCTGATGGACGATAGCTTGCGCAATACCAACCCGTTGCCTAAACCCATGTGAAAGAGCACCGAGACGATGGTTGACGACCGTTGTTAAACTAGTCCTACTGATCGCAGCATCTACCATGTCAGTAGCTACACGTTTATCTATCCGCCCTAACTTCAAACGCAACACATGGTGCAAATACGAGCCGACCGTCATCTCAAGATACAGCGGCGGGCTGTCAGGCAAGAACCCGATTATCCGCCGCACTTGCGTTGACCGGGCTGTAATCGCTTGCCCATCTATTACCGCATAGCCCGATGAGGGCTGTAAACTCGCAGCAATAATCTTCAGCACCGTGCTCTTCCCCGCACCATTCAAACCCAGCAACCCAACAATCTCACCCCGCTTAACAGTGAAGTTGAGCGCCTTGATAACCGTCTTCGCTCCATAATGTTTCGTTAAACCATGTGCCTCAATCATCCGTTGACCTGATTTTGTTGCATGACTAACGCCTCTCTTATACAAGAAGGCAAGGTGATGCCGCACCAACCACCCATATCATAACCTTCCAAACTTTTTGAAAAAAGTTTGATCAAAAACTTTTAGAAAGAGAAACATTAGAAAGAGAAACAATAGGCGAGAGCAGGAACATGCCCTTTGGCATATTCAGGGGGCAACTACAAGATGTAAGTTATGCAACAAAGCTGGTTGACCTTCGCTCAACATTTGATTACCCCTACCGGCAACTGTGAACAAGGAATAAACGGAGCATCTGTGTGCCAAAGTGTCTTGTTAACTGGGGTTTGGTTGCCCTTTGGTTTTGTCTAACCACTGTTCTCCACAGTCAAACTAACCGCAACACTAAACCAGCACCGCAACGCATCGTATCCATGTCGCTTGCCAGTGATGAAATCTTATCAGCACTACTGCCTAACAAACAGCGGCTAGTAGCGACCTCCGCATTGGCACATAATAAACGCTACAGCAATATCAATCACTTGTTTGATTCTTCTAGCTCTACGCCGCAAGTAGCAACGGATATTGAGAAGGTCGCTAACTTTCAACCCGATATGGTTATCTGCTCGGTGTTCAATCAACCGCAGTTTATCTTCGCCCTCAAGCGTTTGCAACTCCCGCACCTGATGCTCGGCAAGTTCACCAGCATCAACGACATACTAACGAACATCATCAGCATCGGCAAGGCAGTGCAGGCAGAAGCTCAAGCCGAAATTCTGGTCAAGACACTTAAGCAACGCTTAAGCAACATGCACCCGCCGCCTAACAAAACGCTTCGCAAACCACTGGTATTGAATTTTTTTGCTGACTACACCCTCATGGGAGCTAACACGATGTATGATAGTATCGTCAAGCATGCAGGAGCAAGCAATGTTGCTGCGACTATCGTCAAAGGGTTTCGTAAGGTAAGCATTGAAACACTCGTTACTCTTAAGCCTGACTTTATTATCGTTCCCACGGGCATCTATGACCCGCTGCCTCGTATCCAGCAACTACAAGGCTGGAAGAACCTTGCCGCAGTTAAGGCGAAACGTTTCATCCATGTGCCAGCCAAAGAATTATTAGCGACCTCACAGTATGCTATCAGTGCCAGTGAGAAGATTTATGTCGCACTCAAGCCATAAGTTTCAGGGTGTTATCTTGCTTGCCAGCATCCTGCTCTCCATGCAGTGTGGTAGCAGTAGCTTTGACTTGCTAGCACTGGTGCGAGAGCTTTGGTCGTTTCTGACCTGTGTTGATTGTGCTGACAAAACTTTAGCAACGATTATCTTGTTTGAACTGCGCATGCCACGCACAATACTGGCGGCTATGTGCGGTGGGGCATTGGCGGCTGCGGGGGTAATCAGTCAGGGTTTATTCCGCAATGCGCTTGCCAGTCCCTCAATCCTCGGCACCTCCGCAGGTGGTGGATTATTTGCTGTGCTTGCCTTTTATCTTTTGCCTGTCGTCAGTCATCAATTTACCTTGCCATTATCTGCTTTTGCTGGTGCATTGCTTGCTTCGGTGTTGGTGCTGTCGTGTGCGAGAAGTGTTAGCATTGAACGGTTGTTGCTCGTCGGCTTTGCGTTGAATACTTTTTTTGCTGCCGTTACCTCCCTGTATGTCTATCTCGCCCTAGAAGAATTTCACAAGGTCAGTGCGATAATGAATTGGCTGTTAGGTGGCTTTGCGGGACGCAGTTGGCAACATATCCAGTTTATGCTGCTACCATTGAGTATCGGTTTAATCTTGGCTTATCGTATCGGCACACGGTTAGATATTTTGTCGTTAGGGGAAGAGGTAGCAAGCTCAATGAACGTTGATACTCGCAAATTGCGTTATCAAGCCGTGTTGAGCATCGCATTGCTAGTTGGAGCAAGTGTAGCTGTCGCTGGTGCATTGCCGTTTATCGGCTTAATGATCCCGCACCTTGCTCGCATGTGGCACGGAGCAAACCATCGCAACTTACTGATCAAAAGTTTTCTCTACGGCAGCAGTTTTGTCTTGGTAATAGACAGTTTTACCCGTGAAGTCGCTAGCACCCACGAACTCAATGTCGGCATCGTTACCGCAATGATCGGTGGCGTGTTTTTCTTGGCAATGCTGGTCTTTAAGCGTCCAGATACTGTGTAAAGCAGATGCCGCACCAATCACCCATATCAAAACCTTCCAAACTTTTTGAAAAAAGTGCGTCTGCGACAGACATCTTGCA
>JAPPIL010000163.1 GCA_028877195.1 Pseudomonadota bacterium | reverse complement strand
ATGCTAACCGCTGTTCCATACCAGTAATACCGATGCTTGGTGCGCTCGATACGCTTACCTGCTCGCCAGATAAGGTCTCGTGTCCTAGCGGTGAGGTCTTGCTTATGATGGCGTAGCACTTTACTAAAACGCGTCAACGTTCCTTTGCTGCCACTAGCAAATTCAGCACCAGTAATGCTGATAACAAATAAAGTGATAAACAAGCAGCGCATCTTTCCTCCTTCAACGTTACACTACGGACTCGGCGCGACGGCAAGTCATAGATAGATTTGGAATGAACTAGGCAGGACTGATACTATATGCTTTCAAAAAAGCAAACATATTCTTTGTGAAATTTTATAAAATTTTTCTACTTACTTAAAAATACCAGCGCCGACAAAAACTAATGTTTGATCTTTTGCCAGTAGAGCTGCTGATTGAAATCAGCAGTATGGGGTGGGTGATGACAGGCGATACAATTGAATCCCTTACCGTGCGGTGTTTTGACTTTGCCGCCTGACTTTATATGTTCAATGCCAGCACCATGACAGTTTTCGCACTGCACGCCCGCCAAATGATTGGTAAATTTTTCGGAAACATAGCCGCCACTACCAAATCCGACGCTATGACAGGCAACACAGTCCACGTTCAGGTGGCGGTTTTTAGCAACCAGGGTTTGCATCGCCTGTGCATGTTTGCTCTGCTCCCAGACCAAGTATTCTTTGACATGGCAGCCCTTACAAGCTAATGCCCCAGTAAATTGCGAACTTGCTAAATGCTTGACCCCCTCCTGCTCACGGCGTTTAAACTCATGGTCTTGCGCTTTGAGATAATCTTGCCAAAATTTAGCGCTCTGGTCATTGTAGCGCTTATCTAGCCAAGTAACGCGCTTGCCGAACAGCCCGTCATTAGCAGGTTTCTTCGCAAACAATAGGCTGGCTTCGTTGTGTAACATCGCACCGCCGCGCAACACCCCCTGTGCCGCTAACGGAGTCATATACACCTGATTATCGCCGATCTTGTGCGTCAATAAGTGCGGTGCATTCTTTTCCTTATGTGTCGGTGTCGTATCAAAACTCGCATGGTTAGCCATCAACACTTGCTCAAACTTAATTTTATACACCTGTGCTCGTGCTAACAGCGCCCGCAAATGCTCTAAACTGCCAGCAAACAACAGGTAGCTCTGCTGTTTGCGATGCTTGGCAATAAGCGTTTGCCACTCCTGTAGCAACTGGTCATCAAACTTGCGCACCTGTGTTGCTACCCGTTGGTTGAATAGATAACCAAAAATAATTTCCCTATCAGTGCTGACATACTTGCGTATGTTTTTGCGCTCGGCATGGGGACTGCCTTTAGGCAAATTTGACAGCAGATAATTACCCGCTAACTCTGCAGCCAGCAACTCCCGCTCATTCAATAAGGCAGCAGTAAGGTCTAATTTTGCGAGCATCGCATTGATGGCATTGTTTTTCACGGTTTCGGATGCGAGGTTATTGCCAAGACTGAACAGCAAAAACGGCTTGTTTGCTTGTGCCTCAAGGGTGAGAAAATAATTTAACCGCCCGATACCACCCAAGTCGGTCGCAGGGTCGCAGCCGCATGACTCAACATGCCCACGAATATCACCGAAAGCTAGCCAGCGCACCTGTTTGCTGTGGGCAAGGCTGCTAGTGCTGATTAGGTAAATTATCAGTATAAAAAAAAATTTCATCACACCGACATACAGTTAGGTATGCTCACAGTAATGTTCTCATAGTTTAAGTTGGCGGTCTATGGCTACTAAACATGTGCGATGGCAAGATTTTGATAAAATTCTGGTAATCAATCGCTTGAAAGATTTAGTCAGTCGTTGGTGGAAGATACAGATCAACTTCACCGATGCGAGAGGCTTCATTAGAGGCGTGCCTGAAGGAAAATTTTTTCACCCTAGCAATAGCATCTGTAAAGCAATCGTTAAATGCGACAAAGGCTTTGATGGTTGCCGTTCAACCGCCCGTCAAACAACGATTGAGACCACGAACCTTAACAGGGCAAAAGTTTCACATTGCCATGCTGGTTTTTCCACCATCTCCGTTCCGATCCGCATAGACGACACCTACATGGGTTGTGTATTTGCCGATGGGTTCGTAGCCAAAGAAACGGCTGACAAACAAAAGATTCAAATCAAGGAATATCTGCAGCTTAATTTTAATAATGCCAAGCTGAATTTGCAAAAATACCTTGATTCTCTTACAATTTTGAGCAAAAGGGAGATAACTTACCTTACGGAACTTATCAATCTTGTCGTCGCGGAGATATTGCTTGTGCATCGGGATTTGAACAACGAAAAGCAGGCTCGTGCCCGCCTTACCCAAGAATTAGGGAAGTATGATTTAGGTGGCATGATCGGCAAATCTGCGCCGATGCAGGAGCTTTATCACGTTATTGAGCGGGTATGTGCCTCTGATGCTACTGTGTTGATTCAAGGCGAGAATGGCACGGGCAAGGAGCTTATCGCCCGCGCTATTCATCAAAATTCCTCTCGCCAAGACAAGAATTTTGTCGTCGTCAATTGCGGTGCATTCAACGAGAATCTTCTAGAGTCCGAGTTGTTCGGGCATGTCAAAGGCTCGTTTACTGGTGCGATCAAGGACAGGAAGGGGCTTTTTGCGGAAGCGGATAATGGCACGCTGTTCTTGGATGAAATCGGCGACACTTCACCGACAATGCAGGTCAAGATGTTGCGCTTGCTCCAAGAGGGGACATTCACGCCTGTTGGTAGCACTAAACTTCTTAGCAGCGATGTCCGCATCCTCGCTGCGACCAATAAGGATTTAGCGGCGATGGTCAAGAGCGGCAAGTTTAGGGAAGACCTGTATTATCGCCTCAATGTCATCAATATCGCAGTGCCATCCTTGCGTGAACGAAGTGAGGATATACCGCTGTTGATTGACCACTTCATGCGCACCGCAGCGGCTAATAAGCAGGGGAATCAACCCAAAAGCCTATCGCAAGAATGTGTCAACTGCTTGCTCAATCACAGTTGGCCTGGCAATGTGCGTGAGTTAGAAAATGAGATTGAACGGCTGTTAGTATTGGCAGGCAGTGATAATGAGATAAGTGCGGCGCTGCTATCGCCACGTATCCGTGAAGCTCCGATTGAGAATCGTATCCATAATCATCGCGGCAGCCTGCGTGAAGCGATGGAACAGCTTGAGAAACAGCTGATCAAAGAGGGATTAGAGCGCACTAATTGGAATAAATCCCGATTAGCGAAAGAACTAAACATCAGTCGTGCTGGACTGGTCATGAAGGTTAAGAAATACCAGTTAGAGAAACGGGTCGTCGCGCCTTGATAAGCCTCAAGTATTCTTCCAATTATTCCGTAAAGTAGCTAAAATAATTCATAGAATAGCGAGGAATTTTAGAATGAAGATAGTGTGCCTGATTGCGGCGATGTCTATGTGTATAGCCATGTTTGCCTGTACCGACAAGGGGAACGAGGAATCCAAGAAAACGCCGCCTGACGAGACTGAAGAGCAGATGCCAGATGATCCTGATACGGAACTTCCTTTGCCCGTGCCTGATCAGGGGGAGTTGGCGGTCGCAGTTAGCTCAAAGCCAACAAACTTAACGATTGCCGAGCAGTTTGAGCTTATCGTAACGATCGCTAAAGGCGCACCGATCAAGTATCGTTATCATCTCCTCGATGCTGCGAAGGGCAACTGCAGCACCGTTGCTGCGACAAGAAGACTAGAACAGCAGATCGGCATCAGCAGTGAGATAAATGTCAGTGGCACGGGGGGCAAGACCCTGTGCGTTTGGGGTGTTGACCGTGATGGCAATGAACAGCAGTCTGCGACGACCCTTGAGTGGGAGCGACATTCACCTGATTCAGAAGTTCAAGTGCCTGTTGAGGAGAATGCCGATGCGCCTGCGCCATCTCCTACTCCGCGTGGGGTAATGAAGGTGAGCAATCGTTTCCACATCTTTGATAGTGCGCATACTAAAGTCTATGAGACCAAGATTACCAACATCGGCAATGCCAAGCTCCATTGGCGCATAATTTTTGAAGACAATGCTGATTGGCTTGGCTATTCATTCAACACCGATGCGAGTAGAGTGTATGAGGCAGTCAGAAAGAAATCCATCGGCGGTGAGCTTGATCCTGCACAGACGAAGATCTTGTATCTGCGCGTCAAGGATATTTACAAAACAGACTACGGCATGCCTCATACGCGCAAGGTAGCGATTCGGTTTGGCAATAGCAAGTCGGGTTGGACACGCGTTGGCGGTGCGACGCTTCGTATTCCCAAAGCAAATATCCAACCAACACATCTGGACTTGAATAGAGATGGTAGTTGGGTGCGGGCATATATCAATAATATCGGCAACCCTGAAGCCGCTTACTCCTTACAGTTGATTCGGGTAGAGGGGATAAAAAACCATGATTACATCAAAGTAGAGGGGCCGTTCTACGAGAGTGGCAATCGCAACAATGTTTATTACAAATTTGCGCAGCGCACGGACATGACTCCACCGAGTGCGATATTTGTCGCCTATGCGGTCTACACCAATGGTGATAGCCACAACCACGGCGACTGCTACTACTACAAAGTTGGCGATAAGGTTTCTAATGGCGATGGCAAAGCGACGATAGTGAGATACAACAGCAATGCTTGCCAAACGATAATGCTGTATCCTGACGTTGACGATAAGGATAGCTAGTTAGGGTGTCTCTAGCGACAGACGGCGTTTCTTGATCTTTTCAACCAGTGTCGTGCGGTTGAGTCCGAGAATTTTAGCGGCACGGTTCTTGTTGTTGCCTGTTGAGCGCAACGCTCGCAGGATGAGTTGGTTTTCCATCCGTGCTATATGTTCGCTCAAACAAAAATCAGGGTCGCCGATGTCTTGAATCGTTTCTTCAGCCGCGGTCTGTAGTTGTTGTGGGAGTTGGTCGGATTGACGATGAAATTCAGCTGGCAATTGCTCAACCCCAATCATGCCGCCAGAGCTGGTCAAAATCAAGCGGTCAACGGTATTGCGCAGTTGGCGGATATTGCCTGGCCAACCGTAGCGTTTCAAGCATGCGAGAGCATCGGGATGAAAGTAGCACGGCACAGGTGGTGCATAAGAACGATTGTAAATCGCAAGAAAGTGTTGAAGCAGAGCATCGATGTCAGCAGTGCGCTCCCGTAAAGGTGGAAGGTTGAGCGGCAGCACGTTCAGGCGATAGTAGAGGTCAAGACGGAACGTGCCACCACTATGCATCGCATTTTCCAGATTATGGTTGGTTGCGGCAATGATGCGCACGTCGGTATTTTTACTACTACTTCCTCCGAGTGGTGTGTAGCGTTTATCCTGTAGCACGCGCAGCAGTTTTGCTTGTAAAGTTAGGCTCATGTCGCCGATTTCATCAAGAAAGATAGTGCCGCCATCCGCGGCGGCGAAGTATCCCTCGCGTTTGCGGTTAGCGCCAGTGAAAGCTCCACGCTCATGCCCGAACAGTTCTGATTCAAGCAAAGTCTCTGGAATCGCACTACAGTTGAGGGCAATAAAAGGTCGGTCTGAACGGTTGGAGAGGCGGTGAATAGCCGTAGCGATAAGTTCTTTGCCTGTGCCACTCTCCCCTTGAATCAATACTGAACTGTCCGATGGCGAGATTTTTTTCACCAGCGCTAATAGCGAGCGCATCAACTCACTACGTCCTACGATTTCTGGAAAACAGTCAGACTCCAACGCACGGGGAGTTACACCCACAAAAATCCTCCATCAATGTCTATGAGATGCCAACCCTGTAAATGGAAAGCTATCTACTTGCTTAACCAAACCATCCAGCGATTGAAACGCAAGAGGGACGTGTGAAACTAACAATTGCAGCACCTATGTTTGATGATAGCAGATGTGGATTGTAGCACGCAAGCAGACCAGCGGTTGCCTGGTGTGAGAAGGATTACTGTCCGAAAATATTTAGATTTATAGCATAAAATTGAAAGAACAACGATATATTCATAGAATAAACGCATAGAAACTTATAGAGACTATGCATTCAGTATGAAAATAATAGTTTTGATGTTTGTGGTGATGGTGCTTGGGGCGTGTGATGGCATGATTGCTCACAAGAAGCGTTACTACTTCGCATTGACCGCCAATGGCGAGAAGAGCAGGGAGTTGCTCAATTTTTACTTCTATAAATTCAATTCTAATTTCAATGTTGATGTGTTGAAATTTTTGCCGCCTGACCACCACCGTTCTGATGATGAGGTGTCAACGATATTGATGGTGCCGCGCATGAGTGAGCGTGAGGGTGAGGATGATGGCACGCTGGGCTGGGGGCAGTGGCGCACATGCGTGAAGATGTCGAGTTTCAAGACGTTGCTGGTTTCACCGCACAAGATGATAACCAAGATTCACACGATGCATTTGGAGTTTGATGTAACTCGCTTCACAGAGTGGCACTACTCGGACAAGCTAGCTGAACGTGAGCAAGCTGAAAGTCTCTTCCTGCACGAGATAGGGCATGGGTTTCATCTTGACCATGACCCTGATAAAAATGCTGTGATGTATGAGAATATCAACGATGCGAAGAAGAACCATCAAAAATACTACGACAAGGTTGCGAAGTTTTTAGAGGAATAAACTATAAGACGCAACTAGCTAATCTTTATGCCTTTCAAGAAATAATTTATTTTTATCTCAACAACAGACGATACCTAGACTGACCGCCATTGTTTTCGGGAGGTTGAGATAGAGGATTTACGTGAATGCAAGTGTTGCCGTCCTGGTTTTCTTGGGCGGGCTACGAGATATTTTGTGGACAGTATTTGTTTCACCATCTGTGCGGTTCTCATCACCCTGGTTCTGACGTTGCTTGGTATGATGTTTGGCATTGATACGCGTGGTTTTATGCGGGAGAGCTTGAAACAACAGGCGGGTATGTCGCCTAGTGCGTCCTATCAGCCATCGATGCCTAGTCCTACTATGCAGGAGTTTGATAAGGAGATGGAGGTATTTGTTGCCCATGCGACTACGGTCAACCAGCTCATTCCTGCCTACCGAGCAAAAGCTGATCGAGTGCAGATCAAGCTAATGACTGCTCAAGCGAATGATTTGGCGGACGAGAATGTGGATATAGCTGGCAAATGCCAGAACGTTACGTCAGATACTCGGATACGGAAGTGTTTGAATATGTTGAGGAAATTCAACGCCAAAGCGCAATCTTTTATAAATTTTTTACAGCGATGAGATGTTTGTTATACGGATGGCAGTTCCCTCTCCGCAAACAAACAAAAGTTACTGAACAATATGAAACACATACGTGTTGCCTGTTTTTTTGATCCACTTCTCACCACGTGCGGGTTCGTTACCTACTTTATAGGCTTCAACTTTGTATGTTCTAGAATTGTCGATGTATTGCCAGCAGTTTAAAGTTAAAGCATCACATCCCATATTTGCAGCAGTGGTGCTATTGTTGAACGAATTTGGGTCGATTGTGTAAGTTGTTCCAGCTATCACACAGCTAACACCAGTGTTCGCTAGCGGTAAGATGAGTATGTTGACATCACCAACATTCGGTTTGCCAGTATTGTAAACTCTCTTCAATCTACCATCACCATGCACGCCGATAATCGCTACCTTGGTGTCTACAGGATTACACTTATCTATATCCGCATCTATGCTCCAAGATATTCGTAATGCCACCCCAGATTGGGTGCTTGCTGGCTGACCTTCGTCTATAACTACAGCCGTGCCGTCGTTGATCGCAGCACTGACAGCGCAGGTAGGGAAGTTGACGACATCGATGGGTATTACCTTATTGCCTGCTTTATCATCAAAGGGCATATCATCCGTCTTTGCCTCTGCTATACCATTTGCATCGCTAGTAACTGCAGACAAGACAATAGGGTCTTCACCAGGGCAGGTAATGGTATAGACTACCGACACTCCTGATTTTGGTGCGCCGTCCTGCACAACGGTAGACTGAATAGTTATTTTTGCAGAAACTTCATCTTGGTTATCATCTCGGTTACCAGTATAGTTGACGCTCACCGAGCCTGATTTGATCGCTATCGCACCAGCGGGTGGCGGGGGCGGAGCACTGGCAATACGATAGTAAACATAAGACGCACTACCCTTCTTAACCCAAGTCTCACCTCCAGCAGGCTCGTTAGACCCAGCGGCAAAAGCAGTTAAGCTATCGTCTGCATGCTCCCAGCAGCGATTAGCAACACAACCTATATTTACAGTCGCAAGCACTTTGCGATAGGTAGATGGCAGGTATTTAAATTCAAATTTGCCGATAGTGCAGGTAGCATTCGCCGCCGTCGGCAAGACAAGTATCTGCACGCGGCTGTTCTTGGTTGGTGGTGCAAAGACGGAAAGTTCAAGTTCTTCGCTCGTGTCATTGACTGCAATCACCAATATGTTTTCATCGCAGTCATCGAGGTCGTAATTCGTCAACCAAGTTATCGCCTCAACGCTTCCCATCGACAGACTAGTTTTGACTTTACTGCCTGCGCTCTGATGTTTGATCGCACAAGCAAAAAGCGGCACTAACAGCAAACTGCTCGCAACCACAGTAGCTACAGAGGACACAAGCATACCATAAGTATATCTCCTAGCGCAGGGGGGGTCTCATATTTATCATACCCCGTTGCCAGCAACACTGCACATATTCCAGTGGCATACCTGCTAAAGTCAGATACCGATAGAGAAAATACCAGCGAACTACTATACTGTCGTATGACTTTAGCTACAAAAAATGGAGAGTAGAGTGGGTGTTCGCACGAAGACCAGTTCTTTTGGGACATCTCAACGTCTTGGCCATGACGCAAGCAAGTTCTATGCTCGTAAAATGTTTGAACCTGTTGCTGCTGGCAAGCAGCATGCCACAAAGTCGCAAGAAAACACTGTGCCTCAAGATGTTGTGAACCAAGTCCACTGTCATTCAAGTGCATGCATGCGTGAGCTTCCTGATTGTAGCACGCACTTGGTCGTAACTTCGCCACCTTACAATGTCGGCAAAGAATATGACGATGATCTCAATCTGCACGAGTATACTGAATTGTTGCGACGAGTATTCACAGAGTGTTACCGAGTGCTAGTCGATGGTGGCAGGGCTTGTGTAAACGTTGCAAACATCGGACGCAAGCCCTACACGCCACTAAACGCAGTGGTTGCAAGGGTTATGATTGAGATCGGTTACTTGATGCGTGGTGAAATCATTTGGAATAAAGCGTCTAGCGCAGGTGTCTCGTGTGCTTGGGGGAGTTGGAGGTCGCCTTCCAATCCAGTGTTGCGAGACGTGCATGAGTATATTCTTGTTTTTTCAAAAGGGTCGTATGCTCGCGGGCCCAATGCAAATAACCCGACGATCGCTAAAGATGAATTTCTTGCGTGGACAAAGAGTATTTGGAGTTTTCCAACTGCATCAGCTAGGAAGATAGGGCATCCCGCACCATTTCCAGTTGAATTGCCGCAGCGGTTGATCAATTTATACACTTTCCCCGCAGACGTGGTGCTTGATCCGTTTATTGGCTCTGGCAGCACGGCGATAGCAAGTAGCATGACAAATCGTTTTTGGGTTGGTTACGACATATCGTCGGCATATTGCGACTTGACACGTGTGCGAGTAAGGCAATACCTAAATAAACAACTTCTTGCGCAAGACGATGCGTTGCTGACTAGCAAGTAAATGCGAATACAACCCATGGTCTTGTGTTGCCCGTGCTGCTAATGTTTCCGCCCAAGCAGTGGCCTGTTCTTCTTCGTTGCGAAGATTGTTGCCGATGATCAACATATCTACGCCTGCGGTTAACCCCGTTATTACCGCAGTGCTGGTATTGCACCGCAGTTGCATGCCTTGCATCTGTAAATCATCGCTGATTAGTAACATATCATGACCTCGTGCTCGCAGTTTCTGCACCGCAAATTCCGATAAAGACACAGGCGTATCGTTCCATCCCTGCACTAGTGCATGGCTCAACAGTATCGCCTGTCCATGCACTTGGTAGCCGAGTTGATGAAACTGCTCTAACTCAATAGGGTTTACTTCTAGCCGCATAAGTTGGCGATGGGAATCAACCGTCGCTGCCCCGATACCAGGATAATGTTTGAGACAGAGACCGATGCCGTTAACCACCGCTGCTCGATGCAGGATAGCGATATTCTCTTTGATTATTGCGGGGTTTGCTGCGTAGGCACGCCCAAGTGCGCCGATGTTGGGATTAGCATCATGGTCAAAGTCGAGCACGGGAGCTAAATTATAGTGAATACCCAATGACCGCAACTCTGCAAACATAGAGTTTGTTAGTGTGAGGCGTTGTCGCCATGATAACTTGCTAAACTCTTTAGCACTTGGGTAAGGGCTGAAACCATGCTCGGCTTTCAAACGGCGCACGCTTCCCCCCTCTTGGTCGATGAATACAAGTGGTTTGGCAGCAAGTGTGTTGAGTTCGGCATTCAAGGCACGCAACTGTTGAGGTGAGGTTATATTGCGCCCATAGGTCTGCTGTTCACAGTCATAATCGAACAGTATCACCCCTCCAAGCCCGAACCGTTCGGCAAAGGTTTGCACCCATGCAGGTAAGTGCCGTCCTTTGAAGCCAAGGATGAAGTGTTCGCCTACGTGCATTTTTCTCCCATTTGCTATCATAGCTGAATTTAAGCAAACGGAATTTTATATGGCAACATTGTGCCTACAGGCTGTTCATAATACACATGCACTAGCGCTAATCCGTGTGCAGGTGCGGTTATACCTGCAAGGCTACGGTTCTTGGCAACTAAAATATCGTGTATAGCCATATCCTTGCCACTACCAATCATTACGAGTGTGCCGACGATAGTGCGAACCATTTGTTTCAAAAAGCCAGCACCGTTGAACCAAAATAAAACTTGTCCAGATTGGGGTGTGAGTAGCACTTCATGCAACTGTCGAACTCGTGTCTTGGCACTGCTGTCGCTCGCACAGAAGGAAGTGAAATCATGCTCGCCTAATAATAGCTGGGCTGCTGTCCGCATTTTGCTTATATCCAAATGTTGCGGAACTCGCCAAGCATGTGCGGCGTAAAAAGGGTTGAAGTTTTTCATAATACGATACAGGTAAATTTTTCCGCAGGCATCGCGCACAGGGTGGAAGTTGTCAGCCACCAGCTGACAACTGTGCACGCTGATATGTGGCGCTAACATACAGTTGAGGCGGTATGGGAGGTCGGTTGCGACGCGATCGCAGCTTTTGAACATGACCACCTGCTCGTAGGCATGCACACCGCTATCGGTTCGACAAGCACCGACAGTGCGCACCATTTGTTGAGACAGTAGCAAAGCAAGGGATGTTTCCAGCCGCTCCTGCACGCTAATGCCATTCGGTTGCTTCTGCCAACCGCAGAAGGGCTTGCCGTCATAGGATATGTTTAGGCGGTAGGTATACATTTTTTTGTTTGGGGGGGGGGGGGGGGGGGGGGGGGGGGGGGGGGGGGGGGGGGGGGGGG
>JAPPIL010000090.1 GCA_028877195.1 Pseudomonadota bacterium | reverse complement strand
CCCCCCCCCCCCCCCCCTATAAAAAAAATAGGCATTACTTATGCAACAAAGCCGACTCCCACCCCTCTCGTGCATAATATTCTAAAACGTCGGTTGTTGGCCGATGGCTTCCTTGCGGCTCAAACGCAGCCGACCCTGCCGATCGATGTCGGTTAGCTTGACTATTACTTTTTCGCCCATCTTCAGCACGTCTTCAACCTTTTCGACGCGCTTATCATCAAGTTGTGAAATATGGCACAAGCCTTCCGTGCCTGTTTTAATTTCAATGAACGCCCCAAACTCGGTGATGCGTTTCACCGTGCCAAGGTAGATGCCGCCAACCTCTGGGTCGCTGGTGATCGTGCGGATCATCTCCTTCGCCATTTCTGCTTTTTCAAAATCTGGCGAGATAATGCGCACGATACCATTGTCTTCAATGTCAATCTTCGCTCCACTATCAGCAACTAGCTTCTTGATGACTTTGCCGCCTGGCCCGATTAAATCACGTATTTTTGATTCATTTATTTTCATCGATTCAATGCGGGGTGCATTCTTTGATAGTTCGCCAGGCTTCGGGATCGTCTCCTTGAGTTGCGAGAGAATAGCAAGTCGTGCTTGCCGTGCCTGCTCAAGTGCTAAGCGCATCGTGTCTTGCGATAATCCGTCAACTTTGATGTCCATCTGCAAAGCGGTGATTCCATCTTCATCGCCACAGACCTTAAAGTCCATATCACCGAGATGATCCTCATCCCCCAAAATATCGGTAAGCACAACTATGTTATCGCTATCGCACACCAAGCCCATCGCAATACCTGCGACATGTTTCTTAATCGGCACACCTGCATGCAACAATGCCATCGTCCCTGCACAGACCGAAGCCATTGAAGAACTGCCGTTTGATTCCAGCACCTCTGACACCACCCGTATGGTATAGCCAAAGTCGCGTGCCTCTGGTATCACATGTTGCAGAGCACGTTCAGCGAGATAACCATGCCCCATCTCTCTCCTACTCAAGCCGATAAGACGCTTGGTCTCCCCGACGCTGTAGGGCGGAAAGTTATAGTGCAACATGAATCTACTCGAACTGTTTTGGGCAATGATAGTATCCATCCGCTGCTCATCATCACCAGAGCCTAACGTTACTGTCGCAATTGCCTGGGTCTCGCCTCTAGTAAACATCGACGAACCATGCGGCGACTTCAATACTCCCGTTTCACACACTATCGGCCGAATATCTTCGGGGCTACGACCATCTATGCGCTTCTTCTCGTGTAAGATACCCTCACGCACCTGTGCGGACATAAGCTCACCGAAGATACGTGTCGCCATCTTACGTTTAGCTTCGTCAATAACCCCATCGACCTCGGCAACTTCAGTACAAATACTCTTCTTGAGTTCACTCAGTGCCTTCTTGCGCTCGGTCTTCGCTCGCACCTGTAAGGCAGTGGCAAGATCGCTCTGGTATTTACTTTTGATCTGTTCTTGCATCTCGGCATCGACTTCCGCAACAGTGAATGCGGACTTTTCCTTGCCACAGCTAGAACGCAACTCGTCCTGCACTGCTAACATCGGTTCTGCTTGCTTGTAGCCAAACTTCAATGCCTCTAGCACTTTATCTTCAGGCAAGAAACTCGCACTTGCTTCAACCATAACGATCGCACCGTCTTTGACCGCTAAAAACAAATCCAATGCCTCGGTTTGCTGCGCAGCAGGGAAAACCATATACTCGCCAGCACTGCCCATGCCGACCCGCAAACCAGCTATCGGTGCATTGAAAGGAATATCACTAACCGTCAGTGCACAACTCGCACCAAGCAAAGCCAACACCGCAGGGTCATCCTTTGTCCCATACGATAACACCGTGCAAATCACTTGCGTATTGCGGGAAAAGCCTTCGGGAAAATTGGGACGCAAGGAGCGATCAATCAATCTCGCAGTGATCATCTCTTGTGAAGAAGGCTTTGCTTCACGCTTGATATAGCCGCCAGGGATGCGACCTGCCGCGTAAAATTTTTCAATGTAATCAACAGTCAAAGGGAAAAAGCTATTGTCGGAATCCTCGCTATCACCGCACACAGTAACTAATACTTGCGTATCGCCTGATGTTACCATTACCGCACCATTAGCCTGTCTCGCGAATCTACCTACTTCAAGATGGATCTTGCGACCAGCAATTTCTATCTCTTTACGGATAGTATCTGTCATCATTATTTGCCTTTCTGTATTCTGTGTTTTTTATTTTGAGTGTTTTGATTGTGTGCCTGTGTAGTTGATGGTGGCTATTTCCGTAGCCCTAGTGCCGCCAGCACCTTGCGATAACGATCAAAGTCAGTGCGGCGCAAATACGACAGCAGTCTGCGACGCTTGCCGACCATCTTTAGCAAACCAAGGCGTGAATGGTGGTCTTTAGCATGTGCTTTGAAATGTTCATTCAGATACTGCATCCTCCCAGTTAGCAAAGCTATCTGCACTGCAGGGGAACTCGTGTCTTGGGCGTGAAGCTGGAATTTTTCAATGATTGAACGTCTGCCGTCTTTAGTCAATACTGCCAAAACTAATCTCCATCCTACAAAAATAGCTCGGACAACCTACCAAGTAAGTTAACAAATAGCAATGAGCGACCAGCCAAACGTATGTAAACCATCGCTTAAATAATTGTTCAACCACAATGGTCTTGTTCTTTCCAAGTATCTCTGTCTCGAATCAACTTGTGGTTGCCAGAATAAAGGTAGTCTGGCACGGCATACCCATCATATACTCTGGGGCGAGTGTAGATGCGACGATGCTGGTCGAGTTCATCTTCTGCGTGGCTACGGGGGTTGCCAAGCACGCCCGCCACCAAGCGTAAGATAGAATCGATCATCACCAGCGTTGCTAAGTCGCCATTGGAGATGACATAATCTCCGATACTGAAACATTCATCGACGTAGTTATCAATCACGCGTTGGTCGATGCCGCGGTAGCGACCGCAAATAAACAACAGTGAGATGTGGCAGTCAGCGAAGCGTTTAGCGTCTGCTTGCGTCCATTTTTTGCCGCTCGGTGTTGGACATAAGACTTTGATCGGCTCTTTAATAGAACGGATGGCTTTGACGATTGGCTCAACTCGCAACACCATCCCTACGCCGCCGCCAAAGGGTCGGTCATCGACAGTGCCATGTCTGTCGATGGCGAAGTCTCGCAACTGTAGGGGGTTGATCGCGATGTGCTTGCCCGCCACCGCCCGCTTGCCAACACCAGCACTAGCATACTCGGCAAAAATTTGTGGTTGTAGGGAGAGGGGGTAAAAATTTCGCACGGTTGAGATTAAGAATGACCGCGTTTGAGTGGAATGTTCTTGCGTTTAGCGAGTGTGCGCACCGCATTGGAAAGTCGTGCGCCGTTAGCATAGTGATACTGTAGGCGCTCGGCGTTTAGTTCAATCACCGACGGGTCGCAATTGGCATCGTAGTAACCGAGCTTTTCTTTGAACTTGCCATCACGGGGACTGCGGATGTCAGCGGCAACGATATGATAAAACGGGCGCGACTTCTGTCCTCGTCGCTGTAATCGCAAAGATAATGTCATGAACAACCCCAATTACGTCGGGTGGGATATAACATGTTCAGTTGGAAATTCAAACATGCTTTCAACTAAGCGCTTCACTATCTGAATCGTATTAGAGCCTATGCAGATAGGCAATGACTGTGCTGATGCAAAGCCCGCATAAACGCCTCGCTATTTTGTCGTATTAGAGATAGAATTTCCTTGCGATGGTGTTGACTCCTTCAAAGATGCTACAGCTGGGCACAAGGTTGCCGCCCTTCAAGCTCCAAGACCCAGAGACTGGCAAGCTCCTAGACGCAAGCATTATACCAGCAACCAGCAAGGGTGTGTTGGTTGCGGTAATTTGTAATCACTGCCCTTATGTCGTCCATATCAGGGATTGTTTTGCGGCGTTAGCGACGGAGTTTACGGCACGAGGGATATATGTCATGGCGGTCAGTGCCAATGATGCCGAAAGATACCCAGAAGACAGCCCTGCTAATATGCGTAGGGACAAGACGGGTTTTGCCTTTCCGTATCTGTATGATGAGCAGCAGCAGTTTGTTAAAGACTTGGCGGCGGCTTGCACGCCAGATTTCTTTCTCTTTGACGCGCAGCGGCAGCTTGTTTATCGGGGTAGGTTTGATGGTAGCCGCCCGCATAGTGAGATACCAGTTACTGGCGAGGATTTGCGTGCGGCGATGGCTGCATTGTTGAACGCCGAGCCGATTAGTGCCGAGCAACTGCCAAGCATGGGCTGTAACATTAAGTGGAGGGAGAAATAACAAGCTCGCTTGCTCTGCGAGCGGAGCGCCAATGTTCTCTCTATCGTTTACGGATTGTAGTGCTGGTTTAAGTTAGGAACGAATTCGATCAGATGAATTTTTTCAAAAAAATGTTAGGTAGCAGCAATGACCGTGAGGTCAAGCGTTTGCAGCAGGTCGTTGCAAAGGTCAACGCACTTGAGGATCAGTATCGTCGCAAGGATGATGCGAGTCTACAGCAGATGACAGCTGTCTTCAAAGAGAAGTTAGCCAATGGTGCGGCATTGACCAACATTCTTCCTGATGCCTTTTCTGTCGTGCGTGAAGCATCTCGCCGCGTGTTAGAGCAGCGTCATTATGATGTGCAGTTGATGGGTGGCATCGCCCTGCTTGAAGGCAAGATTGCGGAAATGAAAACAGGCGAGGGCAAGACCTTAACCGCCACTTTGCCTCTGTATTTGAAAGCATTGACAGGTAAGGGGGCACATTTAGTAACGGTGAACGATTATCTTGCCAAGCGTGATGCGGAATGGATGGGGCAGATATATGAGTTTTTACAAGTGTCATGTCGGCCGATTGTGCATGGCTTATCCGACCGCCAGCGTCATGATGCTTACCATAGCGACATAACCTATGCCACCAACAATGAGCTTGGCTTTGACTATCTGCGCGACAACATGAAGACAAATCGCAAGCAAATGGTGCAGCGCGACCTGCACTTTGCGATTGTCGATGAGGTTGACTCAATTTTGATTGATGAAGCGCGCACCCCGTTGATTATCTCTGGTTCGGCAGAAACGACGGCTGATTTATTCCTCCAAACGAACAAGGCTATCCCTGAACTTAAAGACACGATTGATTATATCGTTGATGAGAAGGCGCATGCGGTAAGCTTGACCGAAGATGGCATCAACAAAGTCGAGAAGCGGCTGAATGTCGATAACCTCTATGCTCCCCAGCACATCGATGTTCTGCACCATGTCATGCAATCGCTTAAGGCACATGTCCTTTACAAGAAGGATGTTGATTACGTTGTCAAGGAGGGGCAAGTAATCATCGTTGATGAGCATACGGGGCGATTGATGCCTGGCCGCCGTTACAGCGAGGGGTTGCACGGGGCGTTGGAGGCAAAGGAACATCTACCAATTCAAAGCGAAACTCAAACATTGGCAACGATCAGCTTTCAAAACTATTTCCGTATGTATGATGTGTTAGCTGGCATGACAGGGACGGCGGATACGGAAGCGGCGGAATTCAAGAAAATCTACAAGCTTGATGTTGTTGTATTGCCGACGAATCAACGGATGATTCGGATTGACCATGAGGACATGGTGTATCGCACGGCTAGAGAAAAGTTCAACCAAATCACTACCGAAATTGCTAACGCACAGAAGGCGGGGCGACCTGTATTGGTGGGCACGCAGTCGGTTGAACGCTCGGAGCTTGTCTCCAAGCTCCTAACCAAACGCAAGATTCCGCATGAAGTGTTGAATGCCAAAAACCATGCTCGTGAGGCGGAGATCATCAAGTGCGCAGGTGAACGTGGCTCGGTAACTATTTCCACTAATATGGCTGGACGAGGGACGGACATCGTGTTGGGGGAAGGCGTTGCCGACATGGGCGGACTGCTGGTTATTGGCACAGAGCGGGGTGAGTCGCGTCGTATTGATAATCAGTTGCGGGGACGATCAGGTCGGCAGGGTGATAAGGGTGAGAGTAAATTTTTTCTGTCATTAGAAGATGACCTGATGCGGATATTCGCTTCCGATCGTTTATCTGGGATTATGGCTCGTTTGGGCATGACCGAGGGGGAGTCGATCGTCTCGCCGATGGTTTCTAAAGCGATTGCTCGTGCCCAGAAGAAGGTGGAGGAGCAGAATTTTTCAAGTCGCAAGCACTTGCTAGAATACGATGATGTGATGAATCAACAGCGTCAGGTTGTTTACAGCAGGCGGATGTCGTCGTTGGATAACCAATCGGAGGTGCATGAGTTTTTTCAGGAGACGGTGCAGGCTATATGTCAAAACATTGCTAATAAGCATTCGCCTGAAGCGCTCAACTCCGACCAATGGGATATTGAGGCGATAGCAAAGGAAATTCAGGCTGATTTCAATATTCCTGCAACAGTTAGTCTTGCGGTCAATGCTGAAGAGTTGGGTGCGGCAGGCATTGCAGAGGTTGCCAGTGAGCAGGTTATAGCTGCCTACAAGGAAAAGATGGCAGCGATTGAGGCAGGCATTGTTGAGCAGATAGAGGCACATCTTTACCTACAGATTATTGATGCGGCTTGGAAAGATCATTTATTGGCGATGGATCATCTAAAAGACGCAGTAAGTTTAAGGGGTTACGCCCAGCGCGATCCGCTTCAAGAGTATAAGAAGGAGGCATTCAATTTATTCAATAATATGTGGGAGAGGATTCAAACCGACACGGTGCATGTGTTGATTCGCATGCCACAGCCACGTCTTGAGATGCCGCCGCCGCAACAAGAGGAGGAAGACGCAGGTATAGACGACCGTCAGATGACAATGCATCACCCTTCTCCCGACCAAAATCAAGCCAGTGAGCCACCGACTCAAACTTTTCGGCGAGATTCCGAAAAGATCGGACGTAATGCCATGTGTCCCTGTGGGTCAGGCAAGAAGTATAAGAAGTGCTGTGGTCGCCAAGGGGCTGGAGCACAGTTGTGAGATGATGACTGTGCGAACAAGCTAGGCTTTGTTGCGTAACTGTTTAAGATAGGATTTGTGTGTGCTTGGCATCTGTATAGTCATGTTTGCCAACATAGTTTCGCACTTATTGGAAGTTGTTTCATGTAACTGTGCGAGCAAGATGAGTTAACTAGCGGTAATAATTCAGATGACTAAAGCGACAGGTAAGCAAGACCCAAAAGATCCTTTTGACAGGGTGCTGGATAGCGTCGAAGCTTCTGTTGAGAACAATATCATTAGGTTTACGCAAGACCAGGAGACTGCGGAGCGCACTGTAATTAGCGACAAGCCTGCCTCTGATGAATCGCATGACAAGGAGAACCCTGCCTTCAGAATTATCCTCTGGTCGATCGCAGCGGTGATGTTGCTAGTATTAATCGTGATGATGATGATTTACGGCTAGCTGTTTCTTCCGACTCAAATCTCCATGATAACCTGTAGGTCATTGGACAAATTTGCCATAACTATTTGATACGGTATGATTGATCTGTGCTGTCTAGCGCAGCACCATGATTATACCGACTAATTGCACGCCCAGGAGGAAGGATGGCAACCTTAATCAACAAAGATAAAATCAAAAAGCATGCTCTATATTTACTCCTGCCGTTGGTAGGCTTGATATTTAGCTCCTACACCATTTCGCATCATTACAGCACCAAGATGCAAAGTGGTGAGACTTATCGCTGCAACATCAATGCGACATTTAACTGCGATGCTGTTGCTAACAGTCCTTATAGCGAATTGTTCAATGTTCCTCTCGGCATCTATGGTGCGGCATATTTCCTGCTCTTGTTAGTCTTGTTGGGTATAGGATTGTCCAACACCAAGAGCGCCCACGAGCATGCCCTTGCCTATACTTACGCCAACATTACAGGCACGGGGGTGTCGTTGCTATTAGGGGTTATCTCGCACCTCAACATTAAAGCCTACTGTATTACCTGCATCGGTGTTTACTGTGTGTGTTTTCTCCAAACCTTACTACTCATCGTGCAACGACGGCAATTTGTCTTCAAAGGCAGCATCAAAGACCTGATCCAAGGAGTATCTACGGCCGCACTAGTCGTTGCTGCGGTCATCGCTATTCATTCCTTCACTAAACCAGTGATGCCCGTGCAACAGCAGACGCAAGCGACCACCGAACAAACACTCAAGACAGTGCAGTTACCGATCAATAAGTCTCGTTATGTCGGCAATGGTGAGGATTATCGCTTTGGTTCGGATACTGCCAAAGTTAAGGTTGTTGAATTCGTTGACTTTCAATGCCCGTCCTGCAAGCGCCTTGACCAGAACTTATCGGAATTAAAGAAACAATTCGGTGAACGAGTGCTCTTCGTCTTCAAAAACTTTCCGCTCGACAAGAAGTGCAACAAGACGATGAAACATGCAGGGCATCCACTTGCTTGTGAAATCGCAACCTTGGCTCGTTGTGCGGGGGAAGCGGGAAAATTTTGGCCGTATCATGATTTAGCGTTTGCGGAACAGGAGCAAGCAAAGACTGCCAGCCCTGTTAGCTGGGCGAAACAAATCGGTTTATCTGATCAACAAATCGAAACTTGCAAAAGCTCGGCATGGATAATAGAGAAAATAAAAGAGGACGTGGAGCTTGGCATTGATGTCGGCGTGCAGGGAACTCCTGCTCTGTTCATCAATGGTAGGCTGTTTGCGAATGCGCATAACCTTGCTGCTTTACGCACCGAGATAGAGAGGCTACTTGCTGATGCTCAAGATTGATTTTGTTCCAGACTTTCAGCGCAAACTGCTACAGCAGTCGTTTGCCGACGGTGATACGTTAGAAAGCTTGGCAGACGTAGCTAGTTGGCGTGAACAGTGGATGGAGCAGTTGTCAGCTTGGCACACCCCCTACAAGGCGTTGATCGACTGCCAGAATCTTCGCATCACTGCTGTTGACAAGAGCATCAGGGACTCTCTTGTTCAGATGCATGCTTTCTTTCAGAAGCTTTTTTTGCGTAAGGTTGCGTGTTGCAATGCTACCGATGAGCATCAGATGTTGCCGTTTCCGCAGTTTAGCACGACGCGGGAGGCATATGAATTTCTTGGGGTGCGACAAACACGCACTGGTATTAGCGGTGATTTGCGTAGCCAAGTTATTCTTCAAAATCATTTTCAACAGCAGGTGGTGGAGTTAGGTTTTAGTCAAGAATTTCAATTGGACAGCGAGGATAAGTATTTAATCTTGAAGAGCAAACTGTCCAATAACCTTGCGCACTGGCATACTCATTGGTCGTTGTTGATAGATTGTGCGAACTTCAGCATTGACTCTACATATATTGATAAATTCAATGCCTTGCTAAACTTTCTGCGGCGTTATTTTTTACAGAAGGTAGTTGGCTATAATGGCAAGCAGGTAAACTACTCTTTTCAGGTTTTTCGTGCCAAGCATCGGGCCGCACTTGCTTTGGAAAGCGATGACCTTGATAGGGCTGGAGATGATGCACATTGCCGTCGCCGCGGCTAGGGAGCTTTATCGCATAAGCAACACCACTCCTCGCATAACAAAAGGAACTAAAACATTATGATACAAATGGGATTCGTCAAAAATCATCTCTGGTTGCGAAGTGGCAGCTCTGAACTTATCATCATTCCTGAACATGTCGTTGAACTGCACAAGCGCCATGACAAAAAAGAATTTGCTCGTTACTTTTTGAATCAAGCATTGCTCAACCGTCCTGCTCGCAAGCTTTTCCAATCGTGGGCACGCAAAGATGCCATGCTTTGGCGAAATATCTACACATTGATTATCAATTTGAAGTTTGAATCTAGCAAACCAAGTTCGGAGGTAATAGACGCGGAAGCAGAAGAGGTGAGCACAACAGAGGCAAGCACAAACACTGACAAGACTGAAGAAAACACCAGCACCGACTCTGGTGCAAAGTCCTAACTTGCCAACCAGAGCGAAGGGGAGCAACATGATAAATAATCTTTTGGTAGCAGCACTATGTCTCGTCGCCGCAACGATCACTTATGCAGATAAAGACTCTAGCTCGGAGGTATTATTAGATCGGGTGGTTGCGGTTGCGGGCGGCACACCTGTATTGTTCAGTGAGGCACAGCATAAGGTTGAGCAGGGACGAGCGGTAGTCTTTAGCTCTTTCCCTGTGGACAACCAAGCGCCGCCGTTGCAGCAAGCGATGCATGATTTAATCAATATTCATCTTGCCCAACATACGTTAACCGAGCTAGGGGCGGGAATTGCTGACCAAGAGGTGGAGCAGCGTATTGAGCAGTTTCTGCAAGCGCAGGGTTTAAGCAAAAAAGAATTGTTAGAATTCTTGCGCACACAGGACAAGAATTACGATGAGTATCGGACTGACTTTCGCCAGCAAATTTTAATCAGCAAGTTTCATGGTTTAGTTATCTCACCGTTGATTAAAATCACCGATGCCGAGTTGCGTTCATATTTTCAAAAAAAGACTGGCAAAGACCATGCGCTCCTACACTTACAGCAAATATACTTGCCCAAAGACCAAGAGGCACGCAGTGTTGAAGCATACAAGGAGTTGCGCAGCGGGCTGAATTTTGCCAGTGCTATTGACCTTTATCACGATCAAGCACAAGCAGCGTCGATGCCACCAGTGCGTCTCAATGACTTGTCGGCAACGATCAAGGCAAGTGTCAAAGATTTGAACAAAGGCGAGTTCTCTGCGCCTGTGCAAACCGCACTTGGGTTTCATATTTTTTATATCAAGGATTTAAGTTTAGCATCTGACCGTGAGTTTAAAGCCCAAAAACAAACGCTAGAAGTAGAGTTGCGCAATAGCAAGATGCTCAAGCAGACTAAACGCTGGTTAGCAGCTAAACGCGCACAACTGGGAGTGAAAGTCGTTGACTACAAGCATGCCGCCGCCCCTAAAGCACAAAATTACTAACGACAATGCCATTCCGCTCCCTGCTCGTATTGATAAGGCGTTGGTCTATCTGTTCCCGCATTTTTCACGTCGTGCCATCAGGCGTTTTCTTGATGTCGGTGGCGTTTATTTAAACCGTAAACGAGTGCGCATCGCTTCTCGACAGGTTCATAGCGGCGACGAAGTTGAGATAATTCCCACCACCACTCCTCCTACTCTTGAGCAATCGGCAGTGATAACCACTCTCTATGAAGATGAGCAGGTTATCGTTGTCAACAAGCCACCATGCTTGCCAACCCAAGCGACACGAGCGCAGGCGGTAATACACCTCACTGGCTTGCTTCAACGCCAGCATGGGCATGGGCTACGTCTCATTCATCGCCTTGATCAAGAGACATCAGGAGCGATCGTCTATGCTAAAAGTCAAGCAGTAGCTCGCTTCCTAGCCGAGCAATTCAAAGACCAACAGGTGCGTAAGACTTATCTCGCACTGGTGTATGGAATTCCACATTGGCAACAACACCTGTGTCGCAGCTACTTGACCCCAATTCGCGGCAGTGTTGGGCTTGTGCATGCGTATGCCCAGCCATCAAAACAAACTAAACTCGCGATTACCAGATTCACGTTATTAGCATGCTCACAGTCTGTCGCTTTGATCAAATGTGAACCCCATACTGGTCGCAGCCATCAGATCCGCGTGCAACTCCAAAGTCTGGGACTACCGATTGTTGGAGATAAAAAATATGGCGATAACCGCCCTGATGTGCGTGCCCCTCGCCACATGCTGCACGCGTCCCAGCTTGCTTGCAAACTTCCGCATCGTCAAGTATTGGTGCAGGCCCCGCTCGCCGCGGATTTTCAAGCACAGGTTGAAAGGCATCTGCCAATGCATACAACCGCTTTGTTGCATAAGTAATTCCTATTTTTTTATGCGAGGAGCGTTCCCCTCCTCGCGCTCCTCCCCTATCGTCTCAAGACATATGCTGGTTTGAGTCGGAAACAAAATTTTATTCGCTCGCTACATTAGA
>JAPPIL010000177.1:7283-11958 GCA_028877195.1 Pseudomonadota bacterium | reverse complement strand
AGGGCGACATGCCGAAGTCGGGCTTCTCGGCCAACAGCCAGGCGAAGGCCTGCGCGAATGCCGTGCGCGGCGCGCTCACCGGGTCGAAGGTGTTCCCGGCCAGATACTCCAATACCTGCTGGTCGCTCATCTCGCCCTCGATCTCAATTTTTGGCGTGAGGGCTGCGACTGAATCGACGATGACCAAATCGACCTTGCCGCTGGAGACCAGCATATCGACGATTTCTAGTGCCTGTTCGCCATGATCAGGTTGGGAGACGATCAAAGCCTTGGGGTCAACACCGATCTTCTTGCTATAGCCGACATCTAAAGCATGTTCAGCATCGACAAAGGCAACTACACCGCCAGCTTTCTGTGCTTCGGCTGCGATATGCAAAGTCAACGTTGTCTTGCCACTCGACTCGGGGCCAAAAATCTCAATGATGCGACCACGCGGCACGCCGCCGACTCCAAGAGCGAGGTCTAGCGACAGCGATCCAGTTGAAATTACCTCGATATCGCCAGCGTTAGGTGATTCGTCCAAACGCATGATTGACCCTTTGCCAAACTGCTTTTCAATCAAAGCGACTGCATGCGTAATTGCCTTGCCTTGCTCGCGGTCTTGTGTTTTAGTTTTTTCCATTCCTAATTCTCCTTCCTACTTTTGTGTTGATTCATTCAGTATCCGAATACTTGCGATTGTTCCGCCCACGACTGCGATAGGTGCAAGAATAAACTGCATAAAGGGAATTATTAGCCACAACCCGAATCCGCTGATTGTCCAGAAGTTGCGCATGCTAAACCGTAAACGCTGACGAAATGTCCAACCTCTCCTCGCCAGTGGATAATCACAAAACTCCCAACCCAGCAAGAATGCGGGGGCGAGCAGGGCGAGGACGTTCAAGCCAGGGATAAGCATTGCGATGACCATGAAGACGGTGATGAATAGCACCTTCTTTAGTTCTTCAAGCATCAAGCCTAATGCTTTATACCAAGGTGCTTCGACGAGATTACCCGTAAGACTACGCTCAACTGCGCATGACACATGCTCATATAGGGGTGCAGATATAATGGTCGTTACCAACAAAGGCGGGATAAAGCTCATCACAAACATCACTACAGACAGCAGTGCGTATAACAAGTAGTAGATCGGTCGATAGATCAATGACTCTGGTTTATCGAACAGTATCGTCGTTACCAGATAATCAAACTTGTGCCACACCCAGCCTAAGATAAGTGCTAGTGCCAGCAAGCCCAGCAAAGACGGCAAAAACAGTAGTATCAGATACAGCGGATGAGCGCGCAACCATCGCCAGCCTTCGTGGTAAACCTTCATGCCAGCAACCGTTTGCCGAAAGAATTTAAACAAGGTGTTACTTCCGATTATTCTAACCTAGGCATACTACACGCGAGCAAATTTCTTGACAACCACAGTTGCGTGCGATGTGGTAGAGGTCAAGTCTTGCTTCGCTCTTGCTCGTATAAAAAATACTAGCCCTTATGCCGAAAATAGGGTTTCGGATCAAACGCTTCTCGCACCGCCTCACCAACAAAGCTAACCAGCAGTAGCGTAACGAACAGACAGACGGCGGGGAACACTGACAGGTGATACGAAGTCAAGTTAGATGTCGCTTGCGACAGCACTTCCCCCCAACTGGCGGTCGGGGCTGGAACACCGAAGCCTAAAAAGTCTAACGACGATAACAGGATTATCGACGACGAAATTGCGAAAGGTGCGATCGTTACCAGTGGTGTGATCGTATTCGGAAGAATATGTCGTCCCATAATCGCCACCGATGATGCACCGACCGACTTGGCTGATTCAACATACTCGACTTTTCGTGCCCGTAAGAACTCCGCTCGCATGTAGTAAGATACACCGATCCAACGATACAGACCAAACACCACCACTAATAGCAGGATTGAAGGTTCAAATACCGAAGCCAAGAGCATCAACACTGGTAAGAACGGAATCGCAGAGAACACTTCAATCAGCCGCTGAAACGACAGGTCGATAACGCCGCCGAAATAACCCTGCAGACCACCGACAAATATCCCAATTATGTAGCTGATGATAAAGATAATAAATGCCAAGCTCATCGACACCCGATAACCATAGATCAAACGCGCCAAGAGATCGCGGCCACGGTCATCAGTGCCAAGCCAATGTCTGCTATCAGGTGTGGTCGGTGGTGATCCAGACAGTTGGTTATCCGACTCATTGTAACCAAACGGAATGAGCGGAAACAACATGACATTATCAGGGTTAGATTTGAACGCTTCGCTTTTTTCTAACTCCTTGTATTGTGCTTCAGCAATATAGTCCGCACCGAAAGTTTCACCCGCATAAAACTTCACCACGGGGAAGTAGTACTCACCGTTATAGTAGAGCACCAATGGTTTGTTATTGACGAATAGTTCCGCTCCCAACGACATCACATACGTGATCAGCAGGATCAGAAAAGAATAGTAGCCGCGCTTAATCGTCTTAAACTTACGAAAACGCTTACGCATTATCGGGTTTAACAGAGCCAAATCAGCAGTTCCCTATTTAAAGTCGATTCTGGGGTCAATCAACGTATACGATAAGTCAGAGATTAAGTTGCCAACCATCATCGCCACACTTGATAAAACGATAACCCCCATGACGACAGGATAATCCCTGTTCAACAACGAGTCGTAAGTCAAAAGACCAATACCATCTAACCCTGATATTTTCTCAATCAACAACGAACTCGCTAGAAACACCGCAACAAAATCACCGAACCCCGTCGCAATCGGAATCAAAGCGTTGCGCAAAGCATGCTTGCCGATCGCAATCTTACTGGTCAAACCTTTGGCATAAGCGGTGCGCACATAATCCGAAGTAATCTGTTCAATCATTGAGTTCTTCATCATCATCGTCGTGAAAGCAAACTGATTGACGATGTAAGCAGTCATCGGCAAAGTCATGTGCATCACCAAGTCCTTAGCCTTGCCAAAAAAAGACAAGTCGCTAAAATTTTCCGAAGTCATGCCCTGCATCGGAAAAATGTCAAAATAACTGCCGCCGCAAAACAAGACGATCAGCAAGATCAACAAGGCATAGCCAGGAATTGAATAACCAAAGAATACCAACACCGAAGTGGCGTAATCAAAGAAACGGTTGTGTGCCAATGATTTCAAAATACCAAGTGGCACACAAATCAAGTAAGTAAAGAACAGCGAGAAGATGCCAAAGGCGATCGAGACAGGGAAACGCTGGGTAACGACATCCATAACTGGTTCATCGTAAAACCAAGAATCCCCCAAATCCAAGCGCACCAAGTCTGTCAACCACTTGAAGTAGCGCACATGGATCGGCTTATCAAACCCATACGCTTCCTTCAGCGCCTCAACATACTCATCGTCGATCTGACTATTTGCACTGGAACTAGCCCCACCCATGTCGCCGCCACCTTGCGCACCGAAGCGCATCTTGGTCATTGCCTGCTCAACGGGGCCGCCTGGCAACACTTGTAAAATCGCAAACGTAACGACAGTGATGCCCAACATCGTTGGAAACATCAGCAGTAGCCTGCGAATTAGGTAGGAACGGTTCACTAGTCTTGTGGCCCCTTGATATTCGTTAGCGCAGTCAGTGGCTTATCGTCTTTCATCGCCTGTGCAAGTTTTGCCTCTTTATCCTTGTCTTGCCAAGCATACTGCCAAATAGAAAACTCGCTACCATAAGTTGGTGCTAACCCAGCGATGAAGCCATACTTGTTCCAATAACCGATCCGCATGTGGTCAAGATTCCAACCCAATACATACGGATGCGTGTCAAACAGCAGTTTGTCGATTTTATGGAAAACTTTTGCTCGCTCTTTACGATCAAAGATCGGGCCAATCTCGACTAGCAACTTATCCAAATCAGGATGAGTGAAGCCAGGCAAGTTGTAACCCGCAGGCAAGTCCTTGAACTTCGTGTGCCACATGCTCATTGGGTCGGGATTAAGCGAACCAGTAAAACCAATGCCAGTCAGCATGAAATCATAGTCATCGAGCTTCTTGAGCAGTGTTGCCCAAGTCATTTGCCGTAAATTCAACTCGATGCCAACCTTTAGCAGGTCTTCCTTCCAGACGGTGAGATAACGCTCTGATGACTTGCTAACATAATAGAAGTCAAGCGCTAGAGGCTTGTTGTTCTTAACAAGAATGCCCTTGGCATTGGTCTTTGTATAACCTGCGATCTTTAAGTATTCCCGTGCCTTCTTGATGTCATAGTCGATCATCTTGTTGCTGGCATTGGCAAATATCGACTTCGGATAATAAGAATTCACACGCGTGTAATTGTTATAGAACAAGTCCTTGATAAACTTCTCTCTGTTATAGCTGTGTGCCAGTGCTTTGCGCACATGCAGGTTATCCAGCGGTGCACGCCGCATATTCATCGCAATGCCACTAAAGCCACTAGGGTCTTGGTTGTCGATGCGTTGAGCGATTATCCAATTCTTTTTAAATTTTTCTGAATCAGTCTCGGTCTTCCAACGTTTGGCAACACTGAAGGAGAACATGTCGATAGTCCCCTTCTTGAAAGCTTCAAAACGCACCGAGTCATCGTCAATCGTGCGGTAAACAAACGTATCAAAGTTAAAGCGTCCGACATTTTGCGGCAGATCAGCGCCCCAGTAGTTCTTGTTGCGTTTCATCGTAATTCGTTTGCCGCGGTCTACCT
>JAPPIL010000177.1:0-7273 GCA_028877195.1 Pseudomonadota bacterium | reverse complement strand
GAACCGAACAGTTTGCTGTTAAATGCCTTGTTAAAGTCTTTGCCCTTCGCTAGCCAGAAGCGGCGATCGGTGGCAAACATATACGAACACATGATGTCAAAATTCGAGAAGCGCACCTCTTTGGCATAAACCTTCAGAGTATGGTCATCGACCACCTCCATCTTGGAAAATTTATCAAACTGTGCCTTGATGTTGCCGACGAGATTCTTCTTATCGTGAACGATGTCCCAGAACGCTTTGAAATCATGCGCGCTAACGGCTGCACCATCGGAAAACTTCGCCTTCTTGTCGATATGGAAGGTGAAGACCTTCTTATCTTCAGAAATTTCCCATTTGTTTGCGAGCAGTGGCACATAGTCGCCTGTCGATGGGTCTTGCTCGCACAAGGTTTCAACAACCAACGAATAAAGCAGAGCAGAGTAGTAGTCGCCTGAGACAGGATAGTTCAATGACTTTGGGTAACTTGCGCCACCCCAAACAAACGTGCCACCCTTCGGTGCTTTAGGGTTGCCGACGACATTTGCCTTGTTGGTAGCCACAGCAGAGCCGCCACCGCACACCAGTGCTACAATCAACGCTGAAATTTTTACAAACACTTTCCCCTCCCGTTAGTTATTGCTGGTTATGACCATCATATAAATGACAAGCTACTTGGTGCTTGCTGTTCGTGCCTTGTGCAGTAGGAACGCGCAGTTCTGGGTCAACCTTTTTACAGATGTCCATCGCCTTGCTACAGCGAGGATGGAAGCGACAGCCACTTGGAAAGTTGCGATATGACGGTGGTTCAGCCGTGAGAAAAATGCGTTCCTTTTCTTCATCAGGGCGTGCCTTCGGAATCGCCGAGAACAGAGCTTGAGTGTAAGGATGCAGTTGGTTGTTGAAGATATCATCACGCTCGCCCTGCTCGACTAGTTTGCCAAAATACAGCACCGTAACGGTGTCGCTGATTTTGCTAACTACGGCTAAATCGTGCGAGATAAAAACGATGGTAAGTTTCAACTCATCACGCAAGTCCATCAGTAAATTTAACACCTGTGCCTGCACCGAGACATCAAGAGCAGATACAGGTTCATCACATAGCAGTATCTTGGGATTGAGTGCGAGGGCACGGGCAATACCGATACGTTGCCGTTGCCCGCCTGAAAACTCATGCGGATAGCGATTGCGATAACTGTAAGACAATCCGACCAGTTCAACCACCGTGCGCACCCGCTTGCGAATCGCATCAGCTGGTTGGTTCATGATTTTGAGCGGTTCAGCGATGATGTCATACATAGAAAATCGTGGGTTCAACGAGGAGTAAGGGTCTTGGAACACCATCTGAATGTTTTGCCGAAACGCACGCATTTCCCTACGACTGAAGAGAAAAATGTTCTTGTCCTCGTAGAACACTTCGCCTGCACTGGGTTCAATCAAACGGTTTAACAATCGCACCAATGTTGACTTGCCGCACCCCGACTCACCGACAACACTGGTTGTATGCTCACGTTGAATAGCCAATGAGATACCATCAACAGCACGCACTGACGCTACTTGACGGTTGAACACCCCCCCCTTAATCGGGAAGTGTTTGACGAGATCGTTAACCTTGAGGATTGTTGCACTCAAATTAAACACACCTGCGGTGGTTGCTGTATTCAACTCGATACTCGGTGCGCTTTTTATTTAGAGGGTGATAACAGGCATACCGATGCGTGCCGTCTTTAGCGACCCGCAGTGGTGGCGAACTCAACGCACACTGGTCGGTTCTGAAATGGCAACGATTGTGAAAACGACAGCCGCGTGGGAACTTGCCGATCGCAGGCACAGTGCCTTCTATTACAGGCAAGCGTTCAGCACGAGCATTGGTCTGATTAATTTCTGGTAGTGAGTTCAACAAGCCGACAGTGTAAGGATGTGATGGTGCTTCATAAAGCTGTTGCACCGAGCATGATTCAACGATCTTGCCTGCATACATGACATGCACATAGTCGCACATCTCAAACACTACCCCAAGATCGTGAGTTATCAAGAGCATCGCCATGCCGAGAGATTTTTGAACTTCTTGTAGCAGTTCCATGATTTGCGCTTGAATCGTAACATCAAGGGCAGTGGTCGGCTCGTCGGCAATCAACAACTGCGGGTTGTTAGCAATCGCCATCGCGATCATTACCCGTTGCCGCATCCCGCCTGACAATTCGTGCGGGTAGTTGTTCAGTAGGCGGTCAGGTTCAGACAGCCCGACACTTCGCAATAACTCAATGGAACGTGTTCTTGCTTCGGGGCGTGGCACGTCTTTGCGAAAGCATTCAAGCATCTGCGAGCCAACGCTATAGACTGGGTTGAGGGCGGTCATCGGTTCTTGAAAAATCATTGCGATGTCATGACCACGCAAGGCTCGGAGTTCAGCTATTGGGAGTTTAGTAAGGTCTTTGCCGTTGAATCGTATCTCGCCTGTGGTCATCCTGCTCAATGGCTGTGGCAGGAGTTGCATGATCGACATTGAGGTAACGGATTTGCCACAACCAGATTCGCCCACCAAGCCGATACACTGCCCCTTGCCGACATCAAAGCTGATATCTTCGACGACTTCAACATACCTGTTGGCATCGGTGCGAAACGCCACCGACAGAGATTTAACCTCTAGGAGTGTGTTCTCCACAACCATGTTAGTGTAGCCCCTCACTGCTGTGCTAGCATCCCGCGACAGTAGCATAGGGGAAGGGTATCTCGCAACAAGCGATCCCACAGGCGACCAGTGTTCAACAAAAATTGCGCTGCCTGCTTTGATTTTGTATTGTTGTGCGGTAGAGTCGGGAGCGTGCTGGGGAACCGTGATGAGGAACGGTGTCGAGATAACACTACAATAATGCCAATACCACGATAATGCCACGATAATGCCAAAAGTTACGATCACCACCGATGACATGGATATAGATGTCCCTGACGGTTATGCGATGATCGACATGTGCGATGATTACGACACCTCAATCTTGTTTGGCTGTCGTGATGGCGCATGCGGTGCTTGTATGATTAAGGTGCTTGAGGGCGCAGAAAATCTTTCCCCGATGCAGGATAGTGAACGGGATTTTTTAGAGACGATGGCAGCGGAGGATGATGAGCGCCTTGCTTGCCAATGTCGGGTGCAAGGTGATGTTAAGATTGAAGTGTCGGAGTAAACTGGCAATAAGCGCGGCAGCATAACATAACTCCATCTCGCATAGTAACGCACCATAATTCTTGACTATTTAGTGTCCAGAGAATAGATTCCGCTCGTCGCCGCCTTAGCTCAGTCGGTAGAGCAGAGGACTGAAAATCCTCGTGTCCCCAGTTCAATTCTGGGAGGCGGCATGTGCGCCGCTCGGTTTTTCGGAGTTGATATGCTTTCCTTTGTATCGTTTGTTCACATCGCAACGGCGGTGTTCATCATCTGTGTCGTGCTTTTACAGGGTGGTAGCTCTGGTGGTTTAGGGGCAGGCTTTGGCGGTGGTAGCAGTGATTCGCAATCGCTCTTCGGTGCATCGGGGCCGACGAGTTTGTTGGGCAAGCTTACCTATCTGTTTGCGGCTCTGTTTATGATTACCTCGATCGGTTTGACGATCATGCAGGGTAAACGCTACGACACTGGTTTGAAAGACAAGCTCAAGAAGGCTAGCAGTGAGCAAGCCGACACCAGCATGGCAACTGCTGGCGATGATGACGATAGCAAAGATGTTGAAGATGCTAGCAACTCTGATGCTTCACAATAGTTTAGGTGGTGAAATTGCCCAGATGGTGGAATTGGTAGACACGCTGGCTTGAGGGGTCAGTGGCCGTTAGGCCGTGCTGGTTCAACTCCAGTTCTGGGCACTATCCTTTCTTTGATACTGTCTATGTTAGATGTAGTCCCACAAATTCAAGCGTCGGCACGAAGCTTCATACAACAGGGCTGTCAGGGCATCGCCGTCTCTATTTCTGGTGGTGCGGACTCTTGCGCCTTGCTGGATCTGTTGCTGGCAGCAAACTTGCCGTTGCCACTGGCACTGTTCCATGTAAACTTCCGTTTGCGTGGGTCGGAATCCGATGCCGATGCCGAGTATGTCGCAAAGCTGGCGGCAAAACTTAATTTGCCCCTGCATCTCCATAGGGTCAGCGCCAGCGAACAACCACCTGCGACAGGCAACACCCAAGCTTGGGCGCACACTCTGCGCAAACGCAAGGCACAGGCACTCGCCGCTCAACACCGCTATATCATCGCTACTGCGCATCATCACGACGACTTGGCCGAAAGCATCCTACTGCGTTTGGTGCAGGGCAAGGGTGCGGGGCAACTAGCAGGCATGAAGGAGTTTAAGCACCCGTTTTGGCGACCACTGTTAGCTATAGATAGGCGCACGATTCGCACCTACTGCCAAGCACAAAACATCGTCTATCGCAATGATAGCAGCAATGCCAGCGACAAGTATGACCGCAACCGCATGCGCCACTATGTGCTACCGCAACTAGGTAAAATCAACGCCCAAGCGTCGCGCAAGATAGTTGCTCTTGGCGCAGACCTGCAGGAACACTACGAACAGATGGAGGCTGACCTTTGTCGCCGTTATCGTCATCAGCTTGCCGTGCAGCGCTTGCCTGCCAAGACCATCAAACAGTTGCCGAGTAGTCAAGCGAAGCTACTACTGTATTTATTCTTGGGCGAGAGGTTGGCCACTCGTAAGTTAATCATCCATGCTTATCGTCAAATCCTTGCCAACAAGGAATTTGGTATCCGTGTTGATGCTAAGCAGCTGTTAAGATTTGCTGCTGGCGAATTGTTTTTTCAACAACAAACGCCTGCGCTGAAAATCAAGCGACAGCAGCAGTATCGGCGGGCATTGCACCATGAGCAGTTTTGTGCCGCTTTAGAACCACAGGCAACTGCCGAAACGGAGAGTGGCATGATATTGACGGCTGACAACGATGCGCAGGACACTTTAGCCTATGTTCTGTCGCGCCCAAGTGCCAAGCAAAGACTCTATTGGCAAGGCAAGCGCTGCGCATTTAATGAGGTCATGCGCACACGCGGCATCGGTTTTACAGACAGTCTGCGCTGGTATCTGCGCACCTCGCAAGGCAAGCAGCAGCCAGAGCTTATTCAGCATACAAATACATAGGAAACTTATAGGATATTCGGTATTATCGGTGATTCTAATGACGAGGTAATGGCAGTGCCAACGAACAAACCTAACCCGAACAATTCGCAAGCTAAGATGATTATGTTTTTTGTCGCCGTGCTGGTCGTATTTTTTGCGATCAATACGATGGTCAAGCAACAGCAAACCTCAACCTCGATCACCTACAGTGAGTTCATCGATGCCGTCAAAGACCCTAGCAATCGGGTGCGAGAAGTTAGTTTCAAGGGTAGTGAAATACGCGGCACCCTTGAGGATAACAGCAAGTTTCGTGTTTATGGCCCCAAGCCCGACGCAGAATTGCGAGCGTTATTAGAAGAGCATGGGGTGTTGATAAGTTTTGAGCCACCTGAACAGTTTAGCTGGTGGAAGTCAATTCTGATCAACTGGTTGCCGATGCTGGTGCTCTTGTTTTTATTCTTTTTTTTCATGCGTCAATTACAGGTTGGTGGTGGCAAGGCGATGTCCTTTGGCAAGAGTCGTGCCAAGCTCCTCGGCGAAAACAAGGTTAAGGTTACGTTCAAAGACGTTGCTGGTGTTGAGGAGGCGAAGGAAGAACTGGGTGAAGTAGTTGACTTTCTGCGTGATCCGAAAAAATTCAGCAAGCTGGGAGGGCGTATCCCACGCGGCATGTTGCTGGTTGGGCCGCCTGGCACTGGCAAGACCTTGCTGGCGAAAGCCGTTGCGGGTGAGGCTGATGCGCCGTTTTTCTTTATCTCTGGTTCAGAGTTCGTTGAGATGTTTGTCGGTGTTGGTGCGAGTCGGGTGCGTGATTTGTTTGAGCAAGCGAAGAAAAATGCGCCATGTATCGTTTTCATCGATGAGATCGACGCGGTGGGGAGACATCGTGGCGCAGGATTGGGGGGTGGACATGATGAGCGTGAGCAGACGTTAAACCAACTTCTCGTGGAGATGGATGGTTTTGAGAGCAATAGTGGGGTGATAATCGTTGCGGCGACCAACCGTCCTGATGTTCTTGACCCTGCACTGTTGCGGCCTGGGCGCTTTGATCGGCAGGTGATCGTCGATAAACCCGATATCAAGGGACGCACTGGTATTTTAAAGGTGCATAGTCGCAAGACTCCGATGGCTGATGATGTGCGGCTTGAGGTAATTGCGCAAGGCACGCCAGGTTTTTCTGGTGCTGATTTACAAAACCTTGTCAACGAGGCTTCGTTGCTGGCGGCGAGGGCTGACCAAGAGATCGTGTCGATGGCGCACTTTGAGCATGCGAAGGACAAGATTATGATGGGGCCGGAGCGGCGTAGCATGGTGATGCCTGAATCCGAGAAACGCAACACTTCTTATCACGAGGCAGGGCATGCATTGGTTGGGTTGAAGTTAAAAAACCATGACCCTTTACACAAGATAAGTATCATTCCTCGCGGTCGTGCGCTGGGTGTAACGATACTGCTACCAGCTGACGAGCGCTATTCTATTACCAGAGAGTATGCTGAAGGTATGATTGCGTATGCGATGGGTGGGCGAGCGGCGGAGGAGATAGTGTTTTCACGGCGCACGACTGGTGCAGGCGATGACATTCAGAAAGCAACGGACATCGCACGCAAGATGGTATGCAACTGGGGCATGAGTGATGCGGTCGGGCCGCTGGCCGTTGGTAAACAGTCGAGTGAAGTTTTTCTTGGTCGCGAGATTTCGCAGCAAGACACGCATTCCGAAAAAATGTCGCAGGTGATTGACGATGAGATTCAGAGACTTTTGAAAGAGGGATATGACCGCGCTTACAAGATGCTTGCCGATAACAGGGAACAGCTAGAGTCGATCGCACAGGCACTGTTGATCAAAGAGACGCTAACGGCAGAAGAGGTTGAACTTGCGATGCAGGGCAAAGACATCGTAACCGCCGCCGAGCGGGAGGTTTATCAGCAACGCCTGCTCAAGGATAAGCAGAAGCAAAGTGAAACCCCTTCGGCTTCTTCAGCGGCGACGGCCACCGACAAGTCGAACAAGGCTTCGCCACCGTATACTAACTTGGACGCAAACTTGGAATACGAGTCTTGACGATGCATAACTACACTTCACGGTAGGCACATAACTGCGTTGGCACATACAATCCCCCTGCACCCGACTTTGTTGCATAAGTAATGCCTATTTTTGTTTGTATGCGGAGAGACGTTCCCTCT
>JAPPIL010000231.1 GCA_028877195.1 Pseudomonadota bacterium | reverse complement strand
AGCTCACGCCTCTCGTATAAAAAAATAGGCATTACTTATGCAACAAAGCCGGTTGAGCGCAAACAATCGTGCAGGTAAGCGCTAGGTGCGGCCTCACCCCACCACAGTTGTTGTGCGAGTCGTGCCTGTTCAATCAACATCGGCAATCCATCTTGATGGCGCAAGTCTTTGGCTTTGACATGTTCATAGAGCGCAGAATGGCAATCATAGTCTAGTTCAATATAGATGCCTGTAAAATTTTGCAAAGCAGGGATAAACCGCGCCAGCAGATCACCTTGCCGCACAGCGCTCGTTGCTTGCACCAGCAGGACTTTGCTTGTATCACCTGCTAACGCCGATGCTAATGCTGCGGGGGTAAATTCAAGCAGTGGCATGGCCGTTGATGGGTTGGCAGGCAGTGAGCGTTGTAACAGATGATCGCGGCTAGCATCTCTGCGCAGCGCCTGTATAGGACAAGATGGAAACTTTTCTCGCCAATACTCATACAGTGCGAGTGCTGCACCACCATTGCCAAGCAATATCAGCTTGCTAATCGTAGTAGGTTTGAACGCTTGCTGAACAGCTTGCCAGAAACCTTCGGCATCGGTGGAGGTTGCCGCGAACTTGTTGCCCTGTTCTTTTGCTTGGCGGTAAACGGTGTTGACACTCTTGAGCGAGAAGTATTCGGCAACCGTCTGCTTGAACGGTTGGGTAACGTTGAAACCGATACAGTTGTCTACGGACTCTAGTGCTCTAATCAAGGCGGGGATTGTGTCAGCGTTGCTTAACGCTAGTGGCACATAGGCGGCATCACGATCGAGATATTGCGCGGCAGCATTGTGAAGGCGGGGCGATAGCGAATAGCTGATACTACCGCCCACGATGGCGAGGAACTGTTTTATCAGTCATCCTGCACTGGCAACATGTGTTCACCAGCACGGTTGTAGAACATCATCTGTAAATCACTCAATAGCGGATCGCTATACATGGATACCGACTGTAACATGCTGCGTTCTTGGGCTTTGAGTTCGTCGATGTTTGCGCCGCCGCGCATCACCTTCGGCATGATTAGCTCATGCTCTTGGCCAGGGAAGACACCGAAGCGTGAGTAAACTTTCGCATAGCGGTAGATGTTCTCTGTGCCAGCCAATGCCAGCAACGCTCGCCAAGTTTCAGGGTGCAGTTTGTTGCTACTGAAAAGTTTGGCAACCAGACTGGCGCGTTCACGCAAGTTTTCAGAACTGTTATCCTCGCGGTGGAAAGCTTGCTTGGCTTTGACAAAGGTAGCAGCAAATTTACCAAACCGTGCATGCTGTTTGCTGCGCATCGCTCCAGCTCTGAAGTTTACTGGCGCATAGTAGGCATCGCACCACTCTTGTGGCGACATGCGGATGCCGTTAGCCTTGAGCACCGAAGCATTGCGAGCATAGGCAAGGCACATCTCTTCATGGCTGTGGCTGAAGATATTCGCCAAGCCAGCGCTTGCTACATACGCCTCGGCCTCAAACGTCAAACCGTTGATATGGAAGACCACATCAGCAGGGGTAAACATCAGATACTGCTCGCCGAGTAGCGGCAACATCGTGTCATAGATGGTCATAAAGTGCCTGCGGGTGCCGTTAACCGCACTCAAATCCATGTCCAGCTTGACGAGCATGTTACCTTCGCCATCGGTCATCGATTGGATAATCCTGCTGCGGCTCTCAAGACCGAGCATAATTTTTTTGCTCAATTCGTATTTAGCCCCGTGCAGTTCACTACGATTGCCACCTGTGTCGGTTTTAGCGATGGATTTAACCGAATGATTATCGAAGTCGTCGAGGAAGGTAAAAATTGAAGAAGTTGATCTGCGGTGTCCTTGTAAGGTGCGTTCCGATGTTTGATAGCCATCTAACTCATCTGAAGGAGAAGTGCGGTTGACGTTAGCGATAAGCAAATCCTTTTTGTCGCTGCTCAATTCATATTCTTTGTCCGAGCGCTCTAGCCGTTCCCATTCTAACTTCAAATAAGGCAAGCTTTTAAGCAGTAGATTGCCGCCAATTGCCAGACTCTTGGTGAAGACGTTAGCATCGGTAAACTGCAGATGATACTTGTCAGCATTACGCATAATTGCGGTGCGTGAGATAATGTAGTCATTCATACCTGCTTTGAATTCCAGCAAGAATGATGGCACTTGATTGAAACTCGTTAGCTTCGCATTCAAGCCGAAAACCATGTAGACAGAAGAAATCAATGCCTCGTTATCCTCTAGGGACTCGACCAACTGTTCACGAATGCGGTGATGGTAGAGAGGGTTGCGGGTGTAAAGTTTGTGATAGTCTTTTGCTGCTTCGATGACAGTGCCGACTTTTTTGACCTTGATGAATTCATAAACTCGCGTGGCGTTGAGTATAGGTGCTTTGCCGCCTACACTTGCATCCAAGCCGTAGCGTTGTGGCAAGTCGCTGCTTACTTCGGTGCCGAGAAAGAAACCAAACCGAAAGACATCAACACGGAGAATGTCATCACCGCTGGTTAAGAGATAGCGGTTCGGCATGAAGCTCGTGATACCGACCGACACCCCGTCATACCAGCATTCAGTCGTGCAGCTGTTGCCTTCTAACATGGGCATCCCGAAGGTGCGGTTACTGACATGGAGGCTTGAAATCCGATCAGCAACCTCGTTCATCGTTTTTATTTTTGCGTGTGCCAATAGCGTGTCGTAGAAACGGTCAAGCAATGTGTCGCCAGGATGACCGCTGGGGGCGGCATCGTAGTTTTTCGCAACCACGTCCTTCGGATTGTTGACTATTTGTTCATCAGGAGAATAGAGGTAACCGTCTTTGAAATACTTTTCGTAGCCTTTGAGGGCAAAGTTTCTTGGGTCGGTTATGTCGCTTTCTGGTTCAATAAATATCCTGTTGCCTTTGCCATCAACGATAGTTTCACCCATGATGCCAAGCGTTTTTGCTAAATCATCGCGTCGCCGCAACAGGATTTGCGCATAGTATTTTGATAGCAGGTCAGAGTAGCCAGCACCTTTGAATGCCGCTTCAATCTGGGCTGGTGATAACTGGGCGATCAAACGGGTCATCCATTTCGCATCGTCGATAGTGAGATGCTGAAACATGTAGTTCCAGCGCAAGCCACGATAATTGAGCATTATTGAATACAAGCCGTTGCGATCGCGCAAGGCATGATCAATCAGATCGCGATTTAAAAAATTCGGAGCATCACGCCCGAACAGCGAGCCGAGTGCGTAGCCCATGTCGGCTTGGCTGAAACTAACGTGATACTTGTTGTCGATACCGTAGTTGAGGACGATGCTGTGGTTATCGTCTTTAGTGTCGAAGTCAGCTATCCAAGCGAGGAATAGCGTGCCGCCTCTGAATTCACGCTTTGCTTTGCGACTGAAGCCTGAACGCAGGAATGCCCCGACCTTCAAAGCATCGTCGGCATCGGAGCTTTTTTCAAACGACACCGAATGCATCTGCACATAGTATTGCCCTTCCTCGTCTTGCTTAATGTCCATCAGGCTTATCGGGTCGGAAATGCTGCGGTAGCGCTTTTGTTCAATCAGCATGTCGCTGTGCAGGCGGTCGAACTCCGCCTTGTCGGTGGGGTCATCCTGTTCAAAATACATTCGCACGCTGCGTTTGTAGTAGGTGGGAGTTACCGATATGCCCACTGCCGCGGCGAGGTTGTTAACAGCAGTTTCCACATGCACTTCGGTAGGAGAACCAAAACGCCTTGATAGTAGTTGGCTGGGGGTCATCGCCGTGCGGACATCTTTCTTCTGCATGGAGAACTTCATCTTCCACTTTTGACCACCATAGATGACTCGCATCTTGGGAGTAGCACCGCTGAAAATCTTTGGACGATAGACGACGGCTATCTCTGCATCTGGGTTAGCAAACGTTTCGATGTCTTGTGTTTCGCCGTTGTAGTTGCTGGTATTGAAGTTGCGCACCGATACTGGGTTGCGCCAGTAACCTGAACTCGGTGGATGCAAGAGAGAGGTGTCCTTCACATAGCGCGCTATCGTTTTAGGGTTGAAGAATACTTGATCGCGCAACTCTGGATGTTCTTGTTTTAGACTCGCTGGAATGAGGAGGTTGCCTGCTTCTATCCTGCCTGCGCCACCGATTACTGCTTTTTGGAAACGACCATAGCGTTGAAAACTGTTGATTTCGTAGGATGCCATCGGGTCAATATCTTTGAGGCTTGCAAAGACCTCAAGACCTTGAAAAAGATGTTTGAGAAATTTTTGACTGGCAGGGCTGTTGATGTTGTTAGCGTTTACCGCCGGCGCTAATCGTTTCGCTTCCTGTAGTTCAGCGATGATGTAGCGATAGAAGGTATGAATTTTTTCCTCTCGCCACTTGCGGTTCAATTTAGCATCGGAACGCAAGGCACAGTATTGTGCGTGGTTTGCCTGCTTGGGAAGTTTTTGCACGCAGTAGGTCATGCGGGCGAGGCTTTCGTGTTTGCTGATTGCGAGGATTTTGTCGTCGATAGCTCTAGTGTCAACGCTGCCGTCTTTACGCATGTAGTCTTCACGCAAGATACGAGAGGCACTGCGGTGTTCAAATTCACGTAACTCATCGTCGGGGATATGGAGGTAGTCGTCAGGCTCAAAGCCGTCGAGATCGATGTAGCCTGGCAGGTTATCAACATTACTGTAATCGCCAACCGCGCCAGCATGAGCGATGTCTGCGCTCAACAACAAAGTCAATGGGCACAGCAAGCCGAGCAATAGGCGACTGCCCGTGTTGCGCCAAAATTTACCACTTACACCTGTCATGTTTGTTAGACTTACAGCCACGCTACCCTCCCTTATTCTTGTCTTCGCAGGACGTGTATAAGAGCTGGTATTTTTTTACAAGTGTTTTGCTCCTACAGTGCATGATATGAACAAGCCAGTAACGACGGATGCACTTTCAAGTGGGTTGAAGGCAGTGAGAAAATGGGTTTTTAATATTCATGAGCGTAATATCCTGAATTTCAACAAGAATTGCCCTATACATAAGATTCTAATAAAAAAAATAGTGATGTTGAGGATGGTTGTGGTAATGTTGGGTATTGATATTTGTGTGGGCAGTGTTTTTTTTGCAACGAGGCTTAAGATGATTGGAAAACTATCAACCAAGACAAGGGTAAATTTGTTAGCGCATGCATTTGTAATAATTGGTATTTTCTGCGGTTTATCCGCATGCGATCGTTCCCCACCTAAACCTGATGACCGTGAAGAGAAGTTTGAAGGCTTAGGGTTTGTAGACTATCTAACAGACAAGTATAGCATCGGTGATATTGATCTGACACTCGCCTGTAAAAAGCCTAGCATACGCGTGCGTTACGAAGAATTACAGCAACGGACGCTGGCGCTGCCAGCAGCTGGCAAGAACTGTCATATTGAAGTGGAACGCATCAATGTTGACGGTGCAACCTATATTCAGGATGACCAGTATGAATCTTCTTGGCAAGCAGGTGATACTGTGGTGTTGATCAATGAACAGAACACAAGTTACACCCTTCACTTGCGCATTGAGCGTCAAATTCCAGCTGCAATATCAAACCAAGACGAAGATAATCGCTTCATGTTTCGGGTTATAAAGGTTGGCAACGGCGACACCGCAGCACACAGCGGCAGTGGTGCTACTGTTATCTCCGATAATGTTGGCTTACAGATGACAAGTTTTTTGCTGGTGTCAGAGTTACAACGCCCACAATATATTTGGTCGCCCGCCTTTGTCCCCACTAACCGCTTACAAATAGCTTTTCATTGTCGTGAACAAGCACGCTCGGTCGCAGGACAACTCGTGTGTAAAGACTATACATACCATGATCTACAGATGGTCGTTATCAGTGGGCTAGTGAATGTCGCTGAATTCAAACGCCGCGACCTGTGCTTTATCAACTCCATGAAAGCACTACCGATCAACAATGCAATAGTTGAAATCCCAAAGAACCTGCTACCAACTCATCTAACCCTGCTCAACACCGTTATCTTGCGAGCACGCTACCTTGACCATGCGACAGGTGAGTCTCACAATAGTTGCCATCTTTTTCCCCTTGCTCCACACTTGTCGCCCTACATAACCTCTCATTTTGACACCGACTATTTCTATAGTTTGTAGAAGTAGTCGGTGTAACTGGCTTGGCTGTAAGGCAACCACAGTAGGCACTAGGTTTGCAGTATTTCCCACAGCAGACTAAAGACTTGACGACGGACACGGTAGAAGTCAGGGTTCAACCGTCCTGATATCGTGCGGTTGGTTAAGAACACAGCATACGCACCGCTGTTCGGTTCAAGCCAAAACGCACAGCCTGTGAAACCAAGATGACCTATGGCTGTGCCATTAGCGAAGGGCTGGGCGCTTTTACAGTTGCCGCGCCGCAAGCCGAACAACCAGTCCTGGCTGCTATGTTGTTGGAGGGCGATATTTTTTTCCAGCAAGTGCATGCCCACTGGTGAACGCAACAGCCAATACAAGTAAGAGACTAAGTCATCGCCACTGGCAAACAAACCTGCATGCCCACTGACTCCGCCGAATGCTGCACAGTTCTCATCATGCACCTCACCACAAAGTAAACGTTGACGAATGCGGCAATAACCTGTCGGAATCGCAGTGTGCGGCGGAGGATGGAAGCCAAAATGTTTAGTAGCGTGATAGCCACCAGTGCGCAGAAAGGTTTTTAACTGTTCATCAAGGCTTTGCTGTTTTGTTTCCATCAGACAGAGACCGAGCAGGATATAGTTCAAATCACTGTAGCCAGCCGCGGCTTTATCATCAGCAAAGTGTTGCCAACGTTGATTGATGTCATCCCTGCTTAAAACGTTATCTGGCAGCACCGATAACCAGAAGTTGCGCCAAGCTGGAAGTTGCGTGCGGTGGCAAATCAAATCAGCAACGCAATAAGACAGCAGACTGCGGGGCAAACCCGTGCTGCTCGGCAACCAATCCTTTAGTTGCGTATGATAAGTGATTTTACCAGCTAAATGTTCAGCAGCGAGCAATGGTAGCGTTACCAACGGCTTGGTCAAGCTCGCCAAGTCAAACACACCGCCGCTGGACGGTGGTTCGGCAGGTGTATTGAGGGAGGAAGCCTCCTCCCGAAAACAAACTAGTCGTTGTTCAGCGGGTGTATTAGGGGGGGTACCCTCCCCTAATACACCTGCTTAACAATAGTGGTGGGTAAACTGCGCCGACTGCTGACAAAGATAAGTGTTTAGTGCTGTTGCTGCCCGCAATAGACTATACCTTCTTATCCAGAGTGTATAAGGCTTCGGGGTTGGGGAAGCCTTTGAGGTTGTATTTACCAAGCGGTGCAAAGTTTTTATCGCGTGAGACTTGGATGAAGTTCTCACTCAAAACCATATTCAGGTTCAATTGTTTGCAGACACCTTCAAGCCGACTGGTAAAGTTGACATCTTTGCCGATAATCGTAAAATCCATCCGATCGCGACTACCGACATTGCCGAAGATAACACTGCCGTAATGGATGACGATCGCGATTTGCCTGCTGCCATCAGTGAATTTCGCCAGGATTTCGTTTGATGCTTGCAGCGCATTGCGGCAAGCCACCTCCGCCTCTTCGTTAGTGAAGATAACGATGATCGAGTCGCCGATAAATTTGATTATATCGCCCTCGTATTTGGAGATACTATCAGCGATAGACTCAAAAAATTTATCCAATTCGATAATCAATTCCTCCGCTTCACTATTCATTGACATATCCGTAAACCCACGCAAATCACATTGCCAGATAACCGCATTGATCAACTCACCGCTACCGACACGCTTGAAGTTGCCAGAGGTTACTTGTGCTGCCGCCGATTTGCCAAGATACGTATCCAACAGCGAGCGGGTGGAGTAATGGCAGAACTCAATCTCTAACCGCCGCGACAAAGGGGCACACATGCTCTCCAAAACCTTAATGTCGGTAGTGCTAAAGCCACCCTCTTGATCGGTAGTGTAAGATACATACGACCTGCCACCACGTGTATAGTCCATTGGAAAGATAATATAATCAGTGTTGCCTTGCCGACATAACTCTTTCTGCAGGTCAGGGTATTGGTATTCGCTAGCGTTGAGCAACGGCAATCTAATCGTCGGACTACCACCATAGATCGCAGCAATCGGGCTGTTCTTGTAAATCGGCGAAGTAACGCGCTGATGCTCAATGAATTCAGATTCAACACCCTTGTCGCGCTTCCAAATTATGTTTTTCACATAAATCTCGGAATGTGCTGTGTGAATGTCAAAACTTAAGCGATTTATCTGCACCTGTTGGCACAAGATGTCGGTTAAATTGAGAACGATCTTCTCGGCGCTGTCTAATTCCAATGAACCAGCAAGCAACCAGTCATTGATGTTCGCATTCTCACTCATCGTCGTTGCTCATAGCGATCTTGCGACCAGCCATGCGTTTGAAAACAGTTGGCAACCTTATCCCAGTATTGATTCAACAGCATCGCCGTTGAAAATAAAAGTTGCATCAAACGCTGATGTTGTGAAGACACCGAGCTGTTATGCTCCTCAAACAACTCCACCCCTACGATGATATTGTCCTTAACTTTGGCGAGAACATCCATGTCCACTCGACAGATGTCCGATAAAGTGTCAGCTATGCGTTGTTTGAGCTTGCGATCCTCCACGCGCACCACCAGCTCATCCATTGCTTCTTGTAGAATAGCAACACTGTCGATGTTGTCCTTTGGGTCTTGCAGCAAGTAATTAACACTATCGCTACCACTATTATTGCCTACTAAACTGCCAGTCGCAGCAAATAATTCAGGAATAATTGTTTCAGCAAGGCTGACAAGATAACTCGTTTGAAAGAGATTATGCGTATTGAGTATTTTTTCAACTTTATACAGCGACTGTTGCCGTGCATCAAAAGTGGCGATAACGTTGAAATCTTTGAACGACAGATCAACGGCCAAGCTGTTTTGCATCTCAACCACCTCGTTGAGCTGTTCTTGCCAAGCCTTGAAGATAACCTGTAGTTGTTCATCGCCAGCAAAATCAGGCAGGTCAAGCCTTCCAATCCGATAGATGTCGCGCATAACATCAACATCAGGACGGTCATGGGCGCGGTTATAGCCGATGCTGGCATCCATCCCCGCATAGCTACAGAGAATTGTATGCCCACCAGGATGAAGGTGCTGAAAATCCGTAACATCATAGACATGTTCATCGATGATCAACCATAATTCATCTTGGTTCTTTTTTGCGACCTGCGACAATTTGATTGGCTTGTCTTGCGGCTGGGCGGTGATGTTAGTGAAAGTCTCCTGCATTAGCGAGCGTTCAGCATACATCCGTCCCAATGTTTGCACGGCAAATTGCTTGCGCTTCTGCGGTGAGCCAGTGGCATGCTGTTCAACGGTTTGGAGCATCGCATCCTGCACAGCTTTGGCAAAACTAGTGCGACCGCAGATATAGATGCGCTTTTGTTCCTTTTGCATAAACTGCCAGATTAGTTCAGCGTTGGCTGGTTCTTGAAAAAACTTATCGGCACGTTTAGCGCTACTTTGCTGATATTTGAAACCGTCCTTAATCCCTTGCGACAGGTCAAGCGCTAGGTCTTCCCTAGAGAATTGCACATAAAGTTTAAGTTTGCCCGAAGCCACCGCATGTGAAAAATCTTCTTGATAATAAAAGTATTCACGCGACTGCGTAAAAAAGATGAGCACCATCTCTCCGCATGGTTGCTTAGATGTTAAGCGCTCGGCGATGAAGGCACGAAATACTCCAACTCCCGTGCCACCTGCGATCATCAGCATCGGACATTGCGGATCGTTAGGTAGATTAAAGTGTGGCGGGCTTTCAATGCGTATCGTTACTGGCTCTTGACGACCGACACTGCGGGCAAGAAAACCAGAAGCAGTGCCGTAGCGTTTTTGTCCTTGACGTTCATAATTGAGCACCCCGACAGTCAAATGCAGTTCATCGGCGCTATCTTGATTGCCAAACGGCTGCATCGACGATGAGATGGTGTAAATCCTAAAATCTTCGGGTGGCAACGCACGTGCGATATAGGCAGGGTCAGTGGGTTGCGTATTCAGCATCTTGTTCAGGTCTGCGCCCTCGCGCCGCAAAATATCAAATGCTTCGTGCACCTCTAATGCATGGTCGCTAGCGATCGCTTGGCGAAGGGCAGGCGACGGGTAAAATTTCAACAGGTGTGCTGCTACTTGTTTGGATAGGGTGCGTATACTGGCAAAGCGCAAAAAATTATACAGGCTCAAAGATTTGGCTTTGCCGTATCCAAACCGCAGAGTGACAGCCGCTTGCCAAGCTGCACTCAATTCTACCTGCATATTTTCGTTTGCACCGAGGGCAGCGATAGTTTTGACAATCAGCTCATGCTCCTGCTCTGGTAATATCTTGCAGCGATAGCCAGGATAATAGCGGATGCCAAGTCCCGCGACATCAAACACCACATGCTTGGTTAAGGTGTCGCCGCCGCTGTGTGTATGACCGATATGCTTGATGTAGGCAAAGTGAAAGTTTCTTGCTTGGGCGCGGAAGCGTTCTTCTCTAGATTTTTCTAGTTGCTTGTCAACATGGACATGCTCTTTGTCCATCACCTTGCCAGAGAAGCCGCCGATCGTAACGTCTCTGCCAACCTTGAACGCGATTTCAAGAAAGCCGTAAACTTTCATCCGATGACTGCCCAAAAATCCATCCTTGCCTGCATACTCTTCAAGCAGGTGGTTGACGAGGGCTGTTAGGGTAGGGTCATTGGCTTTCTTCATATACTCACGCAGTGATACCTGTTCCACTGCTTGAATAAAGTTTTGCCAAAAAATCGGATAGGTGCTGCGCAGGCGATAAATCTCTTTGCCGAGAAACGACTTGTGTTGCGGACGCTCCAAGAACGCGTCAATGACATTGAAGATCGGTGATGACGTGCCACTAGGCCCCAGCACACCTTCCCGAAAAGGGACAGCAAACGGTGCGACGGTCTTTGCCCAGACGACAGGGTTGACATAAGTTTTGCTAAATACGTTAGGGTCGATGTTCAGCAGTGATTTCTGCCTGATATATTGAATGCGTTTGATTATATGGCCAAGGCATTGCTTTAGGGTTGGCAAAGCGTTTTGCACGATCGCTTCTTGTGCCTTGACGATGCTGGTAACGATCGGTGCGCAGCGAGCGAGGATTTCCAGTTGTGTGAGATAGAAGATGCGCTCGGATTGATTGTTGACGGTTGGAAACAGAAGTTGCAGGTTGCTGATGTCAAAGTTTTCAGACTCTTCATCGGCAAACTTCCAGTTATAGACGATCAAATCAATATAACTTAACACTCCTTGCGTGCGCTGCAAGCGCTGTTGCACCTGCTGCCACGGTTGGGTGATCGAATCGGGGATACCATCAGGTGGTGGGTAGATGCGAGCGTTGTGATAAGCATGAGCAAGCATGCTTAATAGCGAGCAAGCACGCAGTAGATAGCGGTCTTCAAGCTTGCTCTTGTTCGCAGTAAGTATCGGCATCTCATCTAATTCAGCCCGTAAATACAGGGATTGATAGAGTTTCGGCATGTTGTTGGCGATCTGCTCCCAAGGCTCGTAGTAACTGGGTAGCAAAGTAGTCGTCTGTAGGGTCGGCACCAGCCCGCGCTGTTCGGAGAGGAAGCCGAGGTTTTCATGATCAAGCATTTTATTGATCTGTTGTGCGGACTGGAGCATCATCCGTGATGAAGTGGACTTATGGCTCAAATCTTCGCCATCACCGATATTTGGCGAGCGATACTCTAAATCAAGCTCGTAATCCATGCGACCGACGAGTTTGAAATTTCTGCGCAGCTCATGGCAGTAGGCATTGAAGTAGCGGCGTTGCAAGTTGTTCAAACCATTAGCACTGATGCTCGCTAAAGTCTCCTCACCGCTAGCGTCCTGCATCCGATGCAGTAGCGGAATGCTCATATCCTTGCCCGCAAATGCTTTGAATATCTTGTCCTCGCCGATGTCAAAGACAGCACCAGCTAAAGCGATGACGTTGGGTGTTTGTGTTAATTGCGTGGCGGTGAACACCGTATC